>JAXDPG010000444.1:0-9288 GCA_034668485.1 Sphingomonadales bacterium | reverse complement strand
GGCCCCTCACTGAGCCACCACCAGCGGCCGGTTGGGAAGGGCGGCGTGGATCTCGGGCGAGTACATCGCCTCGACCCGGGTCGGGGGAAGCTGGAAGCGGCCGGAGCTGTTGATCCGAAGCACATATTCCACCGTCGTTCGGCCTTGCGGCAGCCAGCCGAAATAGGCCCGCCAGGAATCGTTGCCACGCTCGATGTAGCTCGGCCACGCGCCCTCGCCGCCGCTCGCCCGGCCGGCGAGCAGGGCCGACTGGCCGCCGCCGCCGCTGATCACCGACGCTCCGGCGGGGACCGGATCCTCGATCACGACCCAGGTCCGGTCGACCGGCGCGTCGACCGTGATGCGCACCTTGAGCACGTCGCCGGCGCTGAGCGTCCCCGCCCGCTTGCGCTCGATGAAGGCGACCTCGCGGCCGATCCGGTAGCCGGCAAAGGCCGGCGCGGTCAGCGGCACCGCGGCCCGCACCGACACCGTCGCCCATGGCCGCGGCTGGGCGCTGTGGGAAAGCAGCAGCGAGGCGGGCCCGGCGGGCAGCGCGAAGCTCATCGGCACGGGCGGCGGCCCCTTGGCGCCGGTCGGAAGGCGCGGCCACAGACGAGTCTGGGTCTCGCTTCCCAGCCGCCCCGTCGTCATTCCCGCGGCGGCGCTCGGGTAGGCGGCCTCGAAGCGGCGCACCGCGACCGATCCCCAGGCGTTGGCGGGCGTCGTGTCCCAATGCCCGCGCTGCTGGCGAAGGCCGACTCCG
Source organism: Sphingomonadales bacterium (assembly GCA_034668485.1). Taxonomy (GTDB): domain Bacteria; phylum Pseudomonadota; class Alphaproteobacteria; order Sphingomonadales; family Sphingomonadaceae; genus Allosphingosinicella. The sequence goes on along the minus strand of JAXDPG010000444.1, from coordinate 8,543 downwards.
ATCATCATCCGCGGCGCGTCGGCGGCCCAGCCCGGCCGTCCGGTCGCCGCGAGCAGCGCCTTCAGAGCCATCTCGTCGTCGCTGACCATCATCCACCAGGGCGCGACCTTGCGGTCGACCAGGTCGAGGCGGGTGCCCTCGTAGACGATCCGGGCCCTCAGGGCGGCTTCGGCGGCGGCTCGGCGCTTCGGATTGACCCCGGGCACCTTGTCGAGAGTCACCAGCCAGTCGGCGAGCATCGCCGTCGGCATGTCGGCGACCGGGATGGTCGCCTGGCTCAGCATCGCGGGGGTCGCGGCGCCGTTGCGGGCCAGCGCGGCCAAGGCGGAGAGCCGCAGCAGGCGCATGTCCGCCGGACCCTCATTGTCGTCGTCGAGGCGGCCGTCGACCACCGCCTTCAGAGCGTCGATCAGCTTCTCCTTGCGCTCGGCGGGCCAGTCGAAGCCGGCCTCGGGCGTGATCGACAGCGCATAGGCGGTGAGCGCCACCGATCCCGGCATATGGTCGCCCGGCCAGTAGCGAAGGAGGCCGTTGCGGTCGACATAGGCGGGCAGCTCGTCGAGCAGCGCCGTCCAGGCCGGACGGTCGTCGAGCGCCACCGCCTTGGACAGGCGCTGCTCGAAGCAGCCATAGGGATAATAGCGCATGTAGGCGCGCACCCCGGCCAGCGACGGCGAGGGCGAATCGCTGAGCGCCACCTCGATGCTGCCCCACCCCGGCAGCGCCCCGGCGGGCGGCGCCACCGGGAAGGGCGAGTCGCCGATGCGAAGGAAGGTCGCCGCCCAGGTCTCGACCGGCACGGCCGGCACGACCTGCTGCTCGACCTGGACCCGATCGGCGCGGCCGTCGGCGGAGCGCGCCGAGACGGTCCAGCGCAACGTCTCGACATTGGCCGGCGCGGTCAGCCGCCAGGTGACGGGCACGGCGCCGCCGGCGGGGATCGTCACCCGCTGCGGACCGCCCGGCGCCGGGCCGGGCTCGAGCTCGGCGCTGGCGGTCACGTCGAGCGCACGGTCGGTGCCGTTCCTCAGAGTGAAGGTCGCGCCATATTCGTCGCCCGATCGGACCAGCGGCGGCAGGCCCGAATAGAGGGTGAGGTCCTGGACGGTTCGGATCGTGGCGCTGCCCGTGCCGAACAGCTCGCCGCCCGCGGTCGCGATGGCGACCAGCTTATAGGCCGAAAGCGAATCGGCCAGCGGCACGTCGAGCTCGGCGCGGCCGGCCGAATCGAGATTCACCCGGCCCTTCCACAGCAGCACCGGCTTGAAGTCGGTGCGGATGAGGTCGGTCAGGTCGCTGCCGCCGCCGCCGCCGGCCGGCACCGCCTTGCGGCCGTAATGGCGCTTGCCGACGACCTGCATCTGCGCGGTCGAGGTGATCACCGAGAGCGGCCGCTCGCCCATCATCGCGTCGAGCAGGTTCCAGCTGTCGTTGGGCGAAAGCTGGAGCAGAGCCTGGTCGACCGCGGCGAAGGCGATCTCGGCCGACTGCGCCGGCTTGCCGTCCGGCCCGAGCACCTGCACGGCGGCTCGAACATGGTCGCGGACCTGATAGCGTTCCTTGTCGGTCCGTACCGCGACCCTGAGCTGGTGCGCTTCCCAGCCGACCTTCACCTTGGTGATCCCGATTCGATAGCTGGGCTTGGCGAGGTCGACCAGGGCGGTCGGATTGGCGATCCGGGCGAGGCCGGGGATCTTCCAGCGCTCGGCGAACTCCGCCATCCATACCCGCCAGTTGGCGACCCGGCCGCGTATCGCCATCACCGAGATATAGACGTCGGGCGCGTAGGCCCCGGGCAATTTGACGTCGATCACCGGCTCCTTGCCCGACAGCTCGGTGACGAACGATGAGAGCACGCCCTCGCGCTCGACCGTGACCAGCGCCGTCGCCTTGCGGAACGGCATCCGCACCTGGACATGGGCGGTGTCGCCGCTGCGATAGGATTTGGCGTCGGCGATGATGTCCATGCGGTCGCCATTGTCGCCGCCGAACCACCATTCGCCGTCGCCGGCGAGATAGACCGAGGTCACCGCCCGCGCCTCGTTGCCGTCGGCGTCGCGGCCGGTCGCGACCGCGATCACCTCGCCCGAGACGCCGGGATCGAGCCGGCATTCGGCGAGGCCATGGCCGTCGGTGACGGCCGCGCATTGGGCGGCGATCCGTTCCGTCCGGACGACGTTGTCGAACGCGTAGAAGCCACCGATCAGCCGGCGCCGCGCCGAGATGACCTCGCGGGTGTAGAGCGCGACCTGGACGGCCTGGCCCCGCACCAGCCGCCCGTCCAGAGTCAGCGCGGCGACCTTGAGCCGCATGTCGCCCGAGCGCTGGACCCAGCCGTCGGGCTTGATTCCGAGCCGGAGCGCGGAGGTGTAGACCGGGATCCTGGCCGAGGCGGTGAGAGTCTCGCCATTGGCGTCGGCATAGTCCATCTCGACGGTCATGCGCGCATCGTCGCCGAGGGCCGGCATTTCGAGCGGAGTCCTGAGAGCGCCGTTCGAGTCGAGCGTCAGCGGCAGGGTGGTCGCGTCGGGCAGTTGCGGCGTGTCGCCGTCGCTGCCCTCCTCGTTGAGGGCGACCGTTCCCTCGCGCACCGCGGCGCCGCCGAACGACCAATCCTCCCAGCCGTCGGGGCTGTCGGTCAGAAGCTCCCAGGCGGTGCGCAGCTTGACCGCCGCGCCCGCGGAGCCGCCGCCCGACAGATAACCGACATAGAGGTCGAGCGGCATCTGCTTCGGCCGCACCGAAGGCGCCTTCGGGCCGCTCACGCTCGCCCGCATGGTCGGCAGCCGATATTCGTCCACCCGGAACGACTGCTCGGTGTAGATGGTCCGCGCTCCGGACTCGGAATCCTGGTCCTCGGCCGTCTGCGAAGAGGCGTCGGCGAGCTTCACGCTGATGTCGTAATCCCCCGCCGGAGCCCCCTTGGGCGGGGTCCACTGCGTCTCGCCGATGCCGCCGTCGTCGAGCGCGAGCGGCAGCTCGAAGCTGGTCGGCGAGCCGCGGTGCTGAAGCACCAGGGTGCCGGACAGCGTTCCGCCCGAGCGAAGCCCGGTCGGGGTCGGCGCCCGGTAGACATGCTTCATGTGGATGGTCTCGCCGGCGCGCAGCAACGTGCGGTCGAGGATGGAATGGAAGACCGGCTCCTGCTCGGACCAGCCGTAGGGGAGGTCGAAATCGTAGGGCCTTATGCCGTCGCCCCAATTGGTCAGGGTGAAGGAGAAGTCGCCGTCCTTGCGCGCCGAGACCATCAGCGGCGGCGAATCGTCGCCGAGATTCTCGCAGCCGGCGCGGGTCGAGGGCGGCGGAAGCCCCCGTTCGACCAGCAGCCGCCCCTGCTTGTCGGTCGTGCCGGCGGCGAGCTGCTTGCCGCTGCAGCTGTCGGTGATCCGGACCGCGGCGCCGGCCACCGGCTTGCCCCGGTCGAGCGAGGTCACCCAGGCGAGCGACGCCGCCCTCCCCCATTTGAAATGGACGACCATGTCGGTGACCAGGGCGCCGGCATTGACGTAGCGGGTGGCGGGGCGGCCGAGCAGGACCCGGCCGAGCTCCGGGCTGGCCAGCTCGACGACGTAGAAGCCGGGCTTCGCCAGCGGCACTCCGACCACCTCGAACTCCTTGCCTTTCCCCGGCAGGGCGAGGCTCATCCGCTCGACGCCCGAGGCGCCGGCGAGCAGGGGCTTGGTGCCGGTATAATTGACCGAGCGGGGTTTCTCCTCCGTGCCCTCTTCGCGGATGTCGTCCTGCTGGGCCTTGTAGATCCGCCGCACCCAGTCGGCGATCGCGGCGTCGCCGGCCTCGATCCGGGCGGCGGCGCCGGCGATCGCGTCGACGCCCTGCTCAAGATCCGGCTCCACCCCGCGCACCGTCACCGGCAAAACCCCGCCGCCTTTGGCCTCGAGGATTCCGAACGGCGCCGCGAACTTGACCAGAGGCGGGGTCGGAGCGATCTCGAAGTCGAGCGGGAAGCGCCGCGCATTGGCGAGCGAACGGCCGCTCTCGTCGCGGACTCCGTCCGGCATGATCAGCCGGGCGGTGATCGCCGGCGGCAAGGCCGGCTTGAAGCTGATGTCGGACAGCGTCGGCTCGCGGCCCTCGTCGACCGGCTCGAGCAGCTTGCCGCCGCCGACGTCGAGGCGGACGGCCAGCGCCTGCGCCCGCGGTACCGGCGCGCTGAACTCGACCTTGATCGCCTCGAGCGGGTTGCAGCCCGAATCGACGTTGACCCGGGCGCAGCTGAGGCGCGCGCTGAACTCCTTGCGGACGGTGAAATCGTAGCGCCGTTCCTCGCCGGCGGTGCGGCCGCCGGGCGAGCGGATCGACTTCGGCCAGACCAGGGCCATGTCGCGCCCCGGTGGCAAGGGCCGGCGGCATTTGAGAGCGACGACATTGGCCAGCGCGACCGCCCGGTCCTTCGCATTGTCGGGCAGCTCGCCGGGCAGGCCCGCCTCCTCGAGGAAGCTGCGGCGGTTCCACCTTTCGCCCATCTCGGCCAGCACCCGCCCGGCCGTGTCGGCGGGCAGCAGGTCGACCGGGATTCGCTCGCCGATTCCGTCCACCGTGCAATAGGCCGAGGCCGCGACCGAGGCGCGGTCGACGGGTCCGTTGACGGCGACGAAGAAGGTCTGGTCCTCCTCGATGCCGTCCCAGTCGCCGCGCGGAAGCAGCGAGCGCGGATAGGGGCCGCCGCTGTCGATCGTGAAGCTCCGGGTCCCGGTCACCTCGTCGCCGTCAAGCGTCTCGAGGCCGTCGCGCAGGGTCGCCGTGCAGTTGATGCCGCCGGGCAGCGGCTTGGCGAACTCCCACACGTAAGTCGCCGGATCGACCCAGCGGCCGGCCCCGCCGACCGCGCAGTCCATGGCGATCGGCGTGCCGCCGCGGCCCAGCGGCACCATTGGCTCGGAGAATCGCAGGGTGAACCGGGCGATCGCGCCGCCGTCGGTGCCGGCGGTGGCGGTCAGGACCGACGGCGGCGAATCGGCCGAAGCCGTGATCGGCAGGAGCGCCAGCAAGGCCGCGACACGATACATCCAGCCCCGCATGCCGCACCTCCTGATAGGCCGATGATGCCCGAGTCCGTCCCGCTCGTCCAGCGGTGAAACGAGATATTTTTACGACGAGTTGAGTGAGTCGTGCGAGGCGATCGGCGATGGCCTGGCGGCGCGGAAGCGGCTAAGCGGGCGGCTTGTCCGCCCAGCCTGACGAGGTCAAACGCTCCTTCCCCCCGGTGGTCGACGCCGGCACCCGGCTGCTCGTCCTCGGCAGCCTGCCCGGCGAGGAATCGCTGGCGCGCAGCCAATATTACGCCAATCCGCGCAACCATTTCTGGCGGCTGATCGGCCCGGTCGTCGGCCGGGATCTCGTGCCTCTCGATTACCGGGCGCGGCTGGCGGCCCTGCTCGCCGCCGGCATCGGCCTCTGGGACACGGTCGGCGCCGCCACCCGCCGCGGCAGCCTCGACTCCGCCATCCGCCTCCAGGGCGCCAACGACCTCGCCGCCCTCACCGCCACCCTGCCCGCGCTTCGGGCGGTGGCGTTCAACGGCGGCAAGTCGGCGGCGCTCGGCCGTCCGCAGCTGGCGGCGCGGCCGGACCTGACGCTCAATCCCCTGCCCTCGAGCAGCCCCGCTTTCACGATGGCGTTCGAGCAGAAGCTGGCGCGGTGGGCCCAGCTCGCGCCTTTTCTGTCACCCGCACCGTCGCCCTGAACTTGTTTCAGGGTCCAGTTTCGAGCATCGCGGCGGCCATCGGACTGGATGCTGAAACGAGTTCAGCATGACGGAGTAGGACACTCATGACCCAAGCCTTCATCTGCGACGCGGTTCGGACCCCGATCGGCCGCTACGGCGGCGCCCTCGCCCACGTCCGCGCCGACGATCTCGCCGCCATTCCGATCCGGGCACTGAAGGAGCGCAATCCCGGCGTCGACTGGGACGAGCTCGACGACGTCATCCTCGGCTGCGCCAACCAGGCCGGCGAGGACAATCGCAACCTCGCCCGGATGGCGGCCCTGCTCGCCGGCCTCCCCGACAAATCGGGCGGGGTCACTTTGAACCGCCTGTGCGGCTCGGGCATGGACGCGGTGGCGATGGCGTCTCGGGTGATCCGTGGCAGCGAGGCCGACATGGTGGTCGCCGGGGGCTCTGAGAGCATGAGCCGCGCGCCCTTCGTCATGGCCAAGGCGCAGAGCGCCTTCGACCGCAACGCGGAGATGTACGACACGACGATCGGCTGGCGCTTCGTCAACCCGAAGATGCGCGACGCCTATGGCGACGACACGATGCCGTCCACGGCTGAGAACGTGGCTCAGGAATGGCAGGTAAGCCGCGAGGACCAGGACGCTTTCGCGGTCCGGAGCCAAGACAAGGCGGCGACTGCACAGGAAAATGGCCGGCTTGCGGCGGAGATCGTCCCGGTGAGCATCCCGCAGCGCAAGGGGGACCCGCTCGTCGTCGACCGCGACGAGCATCCGAGGAAGACCAGCGTCGAGGCGCTGGCCAGGTTGAAGCCGATCGTCCGCGAGGGCGGCACCGTCACCGCCGGCAACGCTTCCGGAGTCAATGACGGCGCCGCGGCGATGGTCGTGGCCTCGGAGGAAGCGGCGAAGCGCAACGGCCTGACCCCGCGTGCCCGCGTCGTCGGCGCGGCGGTGGCCGGAGTGCCGCCCCGCATCATGGGCATCGGTCCGGCTCCCGCTTCTCAGAAACTGTTAAACCGTCTCAGGCTAAGTATCGGTGATATGGACGTTATCGAGATCAACGAGGCTTTCGCCGCCCAGGCCCTGCCCGTCCTCCGCGAGCTCGGCCTCCCCGACGACGCGACCCACGTCAACCCGAACGGCGGCGCCATCGCCCTCGGCCACCCGCTCGGCATGTCGGGCGCGAGGCTGGCGATGACGGCAACGGAAGAGCTCCACCGCCGCAAGGGCCGCTACGCGCTGTGCGCCATGTGCATCGGCGTCGGCCAGGGCATTGCGCTGGTCATCGAGCGAGTGTGACGCCACTTCCCCTCTCCCGTAAAGGACGGGAGAGGGGTTTCAGGCCCGCTCGATCCGCCCCGCATAGCAACCGCGGCGCGCATAATGCGCCTGGATATAGGCGACCATCGGATCCTCGAGGAACCGCTGGATCAGGCCTTCAGCCTCGGCGCCGTCGACGAGGTCGGCGTCGACCATCATGTCCTCCGCATCGAACGCCCTCAGCGACAGCGGCCGCGCCCGCATCGCCGGCGGCATCTCGCCGACCATATCGGTCGGCGCCACCGCCCGCTCGCGGACGAAGATGGCGTGGCCGCTCCGGTAAGGCGTGTCGGCGGGCTGGTGCAGGTAATTGAGCAGCAGCAGGCTCTCGCCCGGCGCGGCGTCGCTGATCTCGATCCGGTCGGGGAAGCCGAAATCGGCGTCGGCGACGACCCGGCAGGCGCCGCGGCGGGCGAGAGCCTCGTCCGGCAGCCCGAACAGCGCTTGGAAAGGCTCGGGCGAAAGTCCGGTAACGCGAAAGCTCATGGCAAGTCTTCACTCCTGATGCCTCCTCCTTGCCTTTGGCCTGACGTCTCCGCACTCCGCGGCTTGCGCTCAAATCAGGAACAATGGTTTTCCTGCAGGCTGCCGGATGGTGTATGATGCGAGTCATGTTCGCCCTGCCCCGCCTCTCCAGAGCCCCCCGGAAGGCGACAAAGACGACAATCCTGACGGAAACGCGTGGCACCTGTCGGAGTTGTCAGGATATCCCCCTGGCGCGCCGTCCGACTCGGGCTCGTCACCTCGCTCCGATTCGCGCGTTGTTTGCCGTGAAAGGCGCCCCCTGCTAGGGCCGCGCCGGGAGAAAAAGATGTACACGACCGAGCTCGGCAAGACGAAGAACGTCGCTTCCACGGAGAATGCCGACAAGCTCGCCGCCTTCGAGGCGAGGGTCGCCGCCGACGAATTCATCGAGCCCAAGGACTGGATGCCCGAGGCCTACCGGCGCACCCTCACCCGCCAGATCTCCCAGCACGCCCATAGCGAGATTGTCGGCATGCTCCCCGAGGGGAACTGGATCACCCGCGCCCCCTCGCTCCGCCGCAAGGCGATCCTGCTCGCCAAGGTCCAGGACGAGGCGGGCCACGGCCTCTATCTCTACAGCGCCGCCGAAACGCTCGGCACAGCGCGCGAGGAGATGATCGAGGCGCTCCACGCCGGCAAGGCCAAGTACAGCACCATCTTCAACTACCCGACCCTGACCTGGGCCGATATCGGAGCGATCGGCTGGCTGGTCGACGGCGCCGCGATCATGAACCAGGTGCCGCTGCAGCGCACTTCCTACGGCCCTTATGCCCGGGCGATGGTCCGGGTCTGCAAGGAGGAGAGCTTCCACCAGCGCCAGGGCTACGAGATCATGATGGTCCTGGCCGACGGCTCGCCGGCGCAGAAGCGCATGGCCCAGGACGCGCTGAACCGCTGGTGGTGGCCGTCGATCATGATGTTCGGGCCGCCCGACGACAACTCGCCCAACTCGGCCCAGTCGATGCGCTGGCGCATCAAGCGCGACACCAACGACGACCTTCGCC
>JAXDPG010000443.1:0-2944 GCA_034668485.1 Sphingomonadales bacterium | reverse complement strand
TTCGTCCGAAAGTGCGGCCGGACCGGCGGTTCCTCAGCGCATAGGCGCTGGCGACGCTCATCCCGACCGCCCGGCAGGCATCGGCGACGACCCCGCCGGCGACGAGCACGAGAAGAAAGCGCGCCTTCTTCGCCGGCAGCCAGCCGTCTTGGCGCAGGCGCCCGCCCGACGGGTCGAACACCTCGGCGACCGCCTCCCGGTCCGAACGCGGATGGGGCGGCTCGTCGCCGCCGCACCGGTTCTCACCGGTGGCGGAGCGCAGGCCGTGACTGACTCCGTCCCAATAGGCTTTGGCCTCGGCTTCGCTGGCGAAGGGCGGCTCGTCCTCGGAGGCGAGCGGCTGGCCGAATGGACTCGGCTCGGTGGGAGTGGTGCGGGAGGCTTGCTCGTCGGTCGCGGTCCCGGTGGGAGGATTCGTGTTATGTTCCATAGTAGGGTTAAATCATAGGAAGCCCTATTTAGCAAATCCTATTTCCTTGGTGTGGGACAACCGACGGTCTCCACGTCCGCCGGCGGCTCGCCGGATTCCGGCGCCACGAAGGTGATTTGGGCGCGGCTCTTACCCTTGTCCGATTGGCTTTTTTCGTATCTGAGAAGGTCCACTAGGCCAGCGACAACGGGCATCCCGCTTGCGAAGGGAATCCTGCAAAGCTCCCGCAGTATCTCGCGGCGTGTGTCGAGCGAATACCGGCTCTTGTGCCACTTTCGGGTGCCCGCGAATATCTCCTTCGCATGGAAAGCGTAGCCGCCGGTCCGGTCATCCGGGAGAAGGAAATGCTTCGCCATATCGTCAAGATACCGGCGAATGCTTTTCCACTGAATGTCTGGTTCCATGATGACGCCCGCCACCACGACCCATGGCTCGCCGCCGATTCCGGCCTCATCGAGATAGGCAAATTTCACGAATCGGTCATCCTCAACAGGCGGGCAAAGGCGCGACCTGATAGGACGTATGGCCCCTCCTTCCACCTGGCCTGAGTATTGCCGGTCTCGCAAGATCCTTGAGCTTTCGCTCCCTATGCCCCTCCACACCCTAATCGGTCCCGTTCCCAGCGAGCTTCGCGGGCAGGTGAGGCCATGAGAGCGTTGACTCGGCCTTTGGGACTGTCCACAGCGCCCGTGCCGCCGGCCGCAAAGCCGGTGCGCGCGCGGGAGAGTGTGGCGGGCTTCGGCCCGGCGCCGCCGAAGGAGCAACCGCCCCGGAATCTCTCAGGCACAAGGGACCGCGCGCGCAAAGGCACTCTGGAAAGCGTCCGCCCCAGGCTATGGCGGGCCACCGAAGGGGTAACCCACCATCGCCTTCGGGCTTCGGCGGGGAAAGCTCTCAGGTCCCGTGACAGAGGGGGTTGTTTGCGGCGGCGTCCGGTCCCGGGCGTTGAAGCGGCGCCCTGGAGTGACTGGACATGAGCGAAGCCACCGACCGCAGCCTTCCCCTCGACGCCTGGCACCGCGCGCTCGGCGCCCGGATGGTGTCGTTCGCCGGCTACGCGATGCCGATCCAGTATGAAGGCATCATCGCCGAGCATCGCTGGACCCGGGAATCGGCCGGCCTGTTCGACGTCAGCCACATGGGCCAGCTGATCGTCGCCGGCGCCGACGCGGAAAAGGGGCTGGAGAGCGTCCTCCCCGCCGATCTCGCCATCCTCAAGGAAGGCCGGCTGCGTTATTCGCTGCTCTTGAACGACGAAGGCGGCATCGTCGACGACCTGATGGCGACGCGCCGCGGCGACCATTTCTACGTGGTCGTCAACGGCGCCACCAAGGAAGGCGACATCGCCTATCTGGAGGAGCGGCTGCCGCGCTCCGTCGTCCTCGACCATATGAGGGAGCAGGCCCTGCTTGCCTTGCAGGGGCCGAAGGCGGTCGAGGCGCTCGCCCGCCTGACGCCCGGGGTCGAGCAGCTCGGCTTCATGACCGGAAGCGCGTTCGAGCTCGGCGGCGGCACCGTCTGGATCAGCCGCTCGGGCTATACCGGCGAGGACGGCTTCGAGATCTCGCTTCCCGCCGCGCGGGCCGCGGCGGTCGCCGACCTTCTCGCCGGCCAGCCGGAAGTGAAGCCGATCGGCCTCGGCGCCCGCGATTCGCTTCGCCTCGAGGCGGGACTGCCGCTCTACGGCCACGATCTCGACCGGGCGACGACTCCGATCGAGGCGGATCTCGGCTTCGCCGTTTCCAAGCGCCGCCGCGCCGAAGGCGGCTTCGCCGGCTGGCACCGGATCGTCCGCGAGATCGAACAAGGGCCGGTGCGCCGCCGGGTCGGCCTCGCCGTCGAGGGCCGCCAGCCGGTCCGCGAGGGCGCGATCGTCGTCGACGGCGACGGCGACGAGGTCGGCAAGGTGACCAGCGGCGGCTTCTCGCCGATGCTCGAAGCGCCGATCGCCATGGCCTACGTTCCCGCCGCCTCGGCCGAGCCCGGGACCGACATCCGCCTCGTCCAGCGCGGCAGGATCTTCGAGGCGAAGGTGGCCCCGATGCCCTTCGTCCCCCACCGCTACCACCGCAAGGGAGCCGCCTGATGGCCGTCTATTATACCGAGGAGCATGAGTGGATCAGCGTCGAGGGCGACGTCGCCACGGTTGGAATCACCGATTTCGCGCAGGGCCAGCTCGGCGACATCGTCTTCGTCGAGCTGCCCGAGGCCGGACGGCAGGTGACCAAGGGCGGCGAGGCCGCGGTGGTCGAATCGGTGAAGGCGGCCTCCGACGTCTACGCGCCGGTCGACGGCGAGGTGATCGAGCCCAATGCCGCTTTGGGCGACGATCCCTCGCTCGCCAACAGCGACCCGGAAGGGGAGGGCTGGTTCTTCAGGCTGCGCCTCGGAGACCCGTCCCAGCTCGACGGCCTGATGGACGCCTCGGCCTACAAGGCCTTCGCGGACGCTCAATGAACCTCAACCCGTCCTCCCAATGGTCGCCCACCGACTATGCGACCAACGCCGCCTTCG
>JAXDPG010000442.1:0-7527 GCA_034668485.1 Sphingomonadales bacterium | reverse complement strand
AATCCCGAGACTGTTCGCGTCGAGAAGCTCGGCCGCGTGATCATGCACCAATTGCGCGAGCCAGCCACGCAGATTGTGGTCGATTTGCCGATAGACCTGGGGCTTATTCTTCAAGGGCCCTGCGCTCATATGGACGAGGTTCGACATCGAGTTCATCACATAGACCTCGATGTCGACGCCGAAGTCCCGCAGGTAACTGAGCAGCCTTTTATGTGCCGACGGGATGCGTCCGGGGCCTGCGTTTAGATAGGGCTCGGCATCGCCGACCGGCCATTCGAAGCGAACGACCTGCGTCTCACCCGGTTTCGAGCCGAACAGCACGTCATCCTCGTCTTCGGTCAACGTGTCGCCGGTGCGCAGCGACAGACACCTCCCGCCCGTGCGGTTCTGCGCTTCGAGGATCGTGACTTGCATGCCGGTGCGGTGGAACAGCAACTCATAGGCTGTCGTCAGCCCTCCGACGCCGGCGCCGAGAATGAGCGCCCGCTTGCCCCGCGAAGCTGCCCTCTTCCAGCTTGACCGGCCCCGGCGTGATCCGCAACTGCTCATTGGTCGCATCCGCGAGCTCGGCCCACGCGGATGCCCGGGGATGAGATTTCAGATATTCGGCCCGACCCATCTTGGTGGACATGTCGCTCCTGGCACCTCTCCAGTCCGGTCCCGCCTCCTATATACTCATCGCAAAGCAAGTAGCCATATGGGATACAATGTTCGCAGGGGCGATGACTGGTTTGAGGACTTAGGCTCCCAAAGGGCTTTGGCCAAGGTTCGCGAGCTGATCGCGGCGGGAGCCGATCCCTACTTGTTCGGTTCCTTTGGCGACCCAATGGGCCTCGTAGAACTTGAACGGGCCGAGGCTTCCGGTGCCAGGCACTATGGATTCTTCCTCGGTGCCTGGCACGAAGTCTCCGCGCCGACTGATGCCGTGACAGCATCGCCGAAATGTCCGCTATGGGTGGAAAGCGGACATTCCATGGGTTACATGGACCTGCCTCCGGCCGCGTAGATTGCGCGGTACATCGCTTCCGCCAGGAAGCCGCGCAGCTCGGGCAGGGAAATCGTGATTTGCGCTCCATCCTGTAGGCAGGGGCCCAGAACCGGCGACACTTGTCTGAAGGCTTTTTGCTCGGGCGCGTAGGTCGGCGCCGTCTTAAGAAGCGCCCTCACCGTGTCAGGCGCCGCGGCGTAGACGCATTGGGCAAGGTCGAGTGCGCCCAAGGCCGAACGCCCTTGCTGGTCGAGAGCCGCGACCTCTGATGCGCCGAGGGCGGTGAATGGCGCGACCCAGCGCATTCTCCTGCCGTCGCTTCGATTGTTGTCGCCGAGCCGAAGGACCTCCTCGATTATCGCGCCGCGTTGGAGTTGCTTCTGGGCGTCGACCCAATAGGCGCCGCCGATGCAGCCGGCTTGAAGATCCCGAAGCAGCTTGCGTTCCGCCTCCGACCCGGGAGGGACGGCAACGATCGTGCTCGCCTTCGAAGCTCGGTAGACAATGCAGGAGGCCTGCCGATGCAACATCCTGATCGCATCCGCGGTCGTGTCGATCTCGGCATGTGCAGCGCTGGAGATGAGGCCGGCCAACGCCACGAGGATCAACTTGAGCCGTTTCATGGGAGCTGGTTGCCACCAGATCCCGGTGTCCGCAATGGGTCGGAATGGGGTTCACCCGAAGCACCAAAGGACCGAGGGTCCCCCCACGCTTCGACGAGACCGCGGCTATCCGCCGTCGGCTATCGATGAGGGGCTTCGCCCGTCATTTTCCCTCAAACGCGACCGAGCCAAGCCCATGGCCTTCGACCGAGCTCGGACTGCCGCCAGCTTGCAACGCGTGCCTTGCGCGGGCAGGTGGGGCGCTGAGATGATCGAACGACAAAGCGCGGGCCCGCGGCCCCATTTCCCCTCCACCACGCCGCCTCGCGGCGCGGTCATGCGTAGGTGCTATCTGCTTCCGACAGATTGCCGCCTGTCCGGGGGACGGGCGGGCCCAGGCATCCCCGAGCCACGCTCGGGGAGGCGTGGATGAGCCTCACCCCCCTCCCCGCAGGCCATGTCGGCGCGGTCGTCACCTATCTCGAGATGACCGCCCCATTCTTCCCCGGGCTCGCTCGGGGCGGGGGACCGGAGAAGGCGGCGGCGGGGCAAACGCTCCGCCTCGAACGCTGGCCCGACCCCGACCCCGCCCGCTACCGCGCCCTCTTCCAGCGCGTCGGCGCCCGCTGGCTCTGGTACTCCCGCCTCGCCATGGACGACGAACGGCTGCGCCGCGAGATGGCCGAGGTCCATGCCGTCGTCGACGAAGCGGGCGCCGAGGTCGGCCTGCTCGAGCTCGATTTCCGCACGCCGGGCGAATGCCTGATCCGCTTCCTCGGCCTCGTCCCCGAGCTCGCCGGCAAGGGCCACGGCGCCTGGCTGTTCGCCGGGACGCTGGCGCTCGCCTGGCGGCCGGGCGTGCGCAGGGTCCACGTCAACACCTGCACGCTCGACCATCCCGCCGCCTTGAAGGCCTATCTCAAGGCCGGCTTCACCGCCTATAAGCGCGCCTTCGAGAGCTTCCCGGATCCGCGCCTCAACGGCCTGCTGCCGCCCGGCGCGGCGCCGCAGATCCCGCTCGTGCGGCCGCTTCCCTAGGTCGCCGCCGCCGCCGGGGCCGCCGCGGCCAGCTGGCGGTAGATGGCGGCGTTGAGGAGGAGGAGGAGGGTCACCAGAGCGGCATGGCCGGCGGAGCTGACGATCAGCTCCAGCATCCGCCCCAGCTCCTGGCCGGCGACGAGGATGAAGGCTATTCCGGCGAGGGTGGTGACGACGCCGATGGCGATCGCCGCGGCGAAGGCGACGATCAGGATCAGGCCGAACACCGCCCAGCCATGGCCCCTGGTCAGGGCGAAGCAGCGGGCAAGAGCGTCGACCGGGTTGCGCCGGTTCTCGGCGACGACGACCGGGCTCAGCGGGCCGAGCCGGCCGAGCAAATAGAGACCCGGGACGATCAGCAGGACGAAGCCGAAGCTGACCAGGAACCCGCTCAGCAGCGAGGCGAGGAAATAGGGGATGAGCAGCGCCAGGGCGCCGGATATGGCTCCGCCGACGGTCACTCCGCGGGCGAAGATCAGCCGCAGGATGGCGATCGCTCCGACCATGTTGACGAAGATGTTGGCGAGCAGGAAGGGCCAGTTGAGCTCGGCATATTCGACCCAGATCTCGCGCAGCCGGGTGAAATCCTCGGTCACCGGCTGGGGCAGGAAATAGGCGACGAGCAGGCCCGGAAGGAAGATGAACACGCCGGCGACGGTCGCGATCAGCGAGGCGTGGGCGCGCAGGAGGGCGATGACGTCGGCCCAGACGGCGCTGTAGGAGAATCTCATCGTCTGCCCCTTCGCTGGTCGCTTCGCCATGATGGCGTCCGGGGGCGGCGCAGGCAAGGCTTGTGCGGCGGCCCGGCCTGGACGAAAGCGGCCGCGATGAGCGGCGACGGGATCGAGTGGCGGGTGACGCCAGGGCTCAGCCCCTATGCGGAGACCCTCGCCGCAATGGAGGCGCGCGCCGCCGCGATCCGAGCCGGCGAGGCGGCCGAGCTGGTCTGGCTGCTCGAGAACCCGCCGCTCTACACCGCCGGCACCAGCGCCGACCCGGCCGAATTGTTCAACCCGCTGGGCTTTCCGGTGTTCGAGGCCGGCCGCGGCGGCCGCTACACCTATCACGGGCCGGGCCAGCGGGTCGGCTACGTCCTTCTCGACCTCGAGAAGCGAGGACGGGACCTGCGGCGCTACGTCCAAGGCCTCGAGGGCTGGGTGATCGCGACCCTGGCCCGGCTCGGCGTGGCGGCCCGGCGCGCCGAGGGCCGGATCGGCATCTGGACCGACTGGAACGGCACCGAAGCCAAGCTCGGGGCGATCGGGGTGAGGGTACGCCGCTGGGTCACCTATCACGGTTTCGCGGTCAATCTGGCGCCCGAACTTTCCCACTTCTCAGGCATAGTCCCGTGCGGTATTGCCGACTTTCCAGTGACCAGCCTCGACGAGATGGGAGCGTCTTCCAAGAACGAACATTTCGACCTGGCGCTGAAGCATGGGCTCTGCGATTTCCTGCACTCCCTCGAGGGGGAATGCGAGAAGGCTTGAGGGCACTACCCATTCCGTTTATTGTGTCTAACTGATTTGGCAAAAAAGGGGCCATCCCATCCAAATCGTCCAACCTAGGGAGTTTCTAAATGCGTGACCTTCTTTCGAAAGTGATGACCGGTTCGATGGTCGTCGGTGCGGCCCTGCTTGTCGTGGCTTGCGGCGGCGGCGAGGATGCGGCGGCCAACAACACCGCCACCAACTATGTCGAAGACCCGCTGATGGGCGGCAACGACGTGACCGCCGTCGATGCGATGAACGGCACGGACGCCAATCTCGGCGTGACCACCGAAGCCGCCAACGCCACCACGACGACGACCACGACCAACGCGACCACGACCGACACGACGACCAACACCGGGACTGGCAACACCACCGGCATGTAATCGACCGTCGACGATTAGCGGAACGGGGCCGTCCGGGCGACCGGGCGGCCCTTTTCTTATCTCCGGCAAGAGCTTAGGAGTGACGAGCCGTGCCGCAGGCGCGACGGGCACGGCGCGTGAAGCTTTATTGCCAAGCCGCCCCTGCTAAGCATAGAGCCGCGTGTCCAGCGCTCGAGGGGATCGAATGGCCTTCAGGATGAAGTACGGCGTCAGCGCCGCCGTCGTCGCGGCGGCACTTGCCATGGCCGCTCCGGCGCCGGCTCAGCTCTACATAAGCACGCCCGATCTGCGCGCCGCGGCGATCGAGCCGGGCGATCCGCTGGTCGGACTGCCGCTGCCCGGCGCCACCGCCGCCGAGCAGCGCGCCAACCTGATCTGGAACCTGCGCGCCGGACTGAACGTCGCCGCTCTCCAGTGCCAGTTCTCCGATTATCTGCGGGCGGTGCCCAATTATAACGGCCTTCTCGCCCACCACAGCGTCGAGCTCGCCGCCGCCTACACGACCCTCAACAATTATTACAAACGGACCCTCGGCGCCAAGGGCCAGAAGGCGTTCGACGATTATTCGACGATCACCTACAATAATTGGTCGACGCTGCAGGCGCAGATGATCTTCTGCCAGACCGCGACCAACATCACCAAGTCGGCGCTGGCGACGCCCAAGGGCCAGCTGCTCCAGCTCGCCCAGGCGCGGATGCGCGAGCTGAGGAACGCCCTCGTCCCCGCCTACGACCCGCGGCCCGCCTACCGGCCCTATCTGATCCGGCTGCGGGAGATATCGCTGGCGCCCGGCCCGGAATGCTATTCGAAGAAGGGCGTGCTCCGCCGCGCCTGCGGCGGGACCGCGAAATAGCCCGTTACCTCCTATGGCAGGCCCAGCAGCTTGTGGGTCTGGAGGCTCAGCCGCCAGCGCGGGTGGCGCATGACATAGCCGATCGCCGCCACGGTCGACGCTTCGAGCTCCGGCCCGTCGAGCGGCTGGATCAGGAAATGGCGGAAATCCCAGTCGAGCAGGGTCTCGGGGTCGATCCCGGGCTGCGGCCAGACCAATTTGAGCTCGTCGCCGGAGCGCTGCACGATCTCGGTACCGGCCTTGGGGCTGACGCAGATCCAGTCCAGCCCGGGCGGCGCGGGCAGGGTGCCGTTGGTCTCGACCGCGACCTCGAAGCCGGCGCCGTGGAGCGCGCCGATCAGGGCCGGATCGAGCTGAAGCATCGGCTCGCCCCCGGTGACGACGACCAGCGGCCGATCGCCCTCCCCCCATGTTTCCCGGGCGCGCGCGGCGAGAGCGTCGGCGGGATAACGCCCGCCCTGCTCACCGTCGGTGCCGACGAAATCGGTGTCGCAGAAGCGGCATGAAGCCGCCGCCCGGTCCCGCTCGCGCCCGGACCACAGGTTGCAGCCGGCCAGGCGCAGGAAGACGGCGCGGCGGCCCGCCTGGACGCCCTCGCCCTGAAGGGTGAGGAAGATCTCCTTGACCGCGTAGCTCACGGCTTGGCGGGCAGCCGGCTCTTGGTCAGCGAAGAGTAGAACTCTATAGGCTCCTTGAGTTGCGGTGCGCCCGGAAGCACTTGGCCGGCCGAAAAGTCGATGATCCTCTCGAGGTCGGCTCGGGAAATCCGCCCCGTGTCGACGGCGATGCTGAGAACGTCCAGCAGCAGCCTGTTGGTAAACAGGAGAGGGGCCTGCGCCTCATCGTCCATAGCGAAATCCTACGCTGCCAGGCGCATCAGTGCGCCCTGATGCTTCACCGCCTCTGCGAACGAGACGATCTTCGTCGTTGAAGATTCGTCCTTGCTCCTTTGGGCCCGGGCGACAACCGCGACGGCATGCTCCAGATACGCTTCGTCGCCGGACGCGAGAGCATCCTTGAGGAGCTCCGCCTGGTCCCGCCGGTCCGTCAGATATTCCGACGGATCGAAACGGCTAGTCTTGATCATCTTTGTGTTCCTGCTCCGTCATCTTCCAGCATCCAGTGCGGCCGCCAATTCCCGGGCGGGCGCAACATCACGCCGCTGGGAGCGTTTGTCACCCCCTGCCAGCAGGACGATCACCCGCTGCTGGCGTATCGTGAAGTACAGCTGTATCCGGGCCCATAATCGATCTTACACTCACTCACGCCACCGCCAAGCGACCGGACATCGCCAAGATTGCCAGCTTCAATTCGAACGATACGCGCGGCGATTCGTGCGCTCGCCCGATTGTCGCGAAGCTCTTTCAGCCACCGCGAAAAAATACGTCCGTCTGACGAGTCTCCATAGGTGATGCAGGGCGACCCGCCAAATCCCCATCAGTTTCGGATTTAGGCGCGGGCGGCATATTCCGTCGGATCCGCGATTCCCGCTTCCTCGAAGCCCCGGGCGCGCAGCCGGCAGCTGTCGCAAAGGCCGCAATGGCGGCCGCCCGGCGCGGGATCGTAGCAGGACCAGCTGAGGGCGGCGTCGAGGCCGAGCCGGTCCGCCTCGCGGACGATATCGGCCTTGGTCATGTGAAGCAGCGGCGCCGCGATTCGGAACGCCCGGCCTTCGGCGCCCGCCTTGGTCGCGAGCGCGGCCAGCCGCTCGAACGCGGCGACGAAGTCGGGCCGGCAGTCGGGATAGCCCGAATAGTCGAGCGCATTGACGCCGATATAGATGTCGGAGGCCCCGGCCGCCTCGGCCCAGCCGAGCGCCAGCGCGAGGAAGATGGTGTTGCGCGCCGGCACGTAGGTGACCGGCACGTCCTTCCCAAGTCCGCTTTTGGGCACGTCGATGTCGGCGGTGAGCGCCGAGCCGCCGAACGGGCGAAGGTCGAGCGGCAGGACGACGTGCCGCTCGGCGCCGAGCGCGGCGGCGATCCGGGCCGCCGCGGCCAGCTCGATCCGGTGGCGCTGGCCGTAATCGACGGTGAGGGCGAGCAGGGCGAAGCCCGACTCGCGCGCCAGCGCGGCGGCGACCATCGAGTCGAGCCCGCCGGAGACGAGCGCGACGGCCCTGGGCATATTCGGAGACATGACCGGCGCGGCTAGTCCGCCGCGGCGGCCGGCG
>JAXDPG010000441.1:0-5659 GCA_034668485.1 Sphingomonadales bacterium | reverse complement strand
GGACATGGAGCGCCTCGGCGATGAGCGCCCTGTTCCGCCTCAACCGCGACCTCTTCCTTCGCACCCTGCTGCTCACCGCCGCCATCCTCCTTCTCACCCGCGAGGGCGCTCGGCAGGGGCCGCTGGTGCTGGCGGCGAACGGCATCCTCTACCAGCTGTTCATCCTTTCGGCGCTGATCCTCGACGGTTTCGAGAGCGCCGCGCAGGTGCTGTGCGGCGAGGCGGTCGGCGCCGGAGACCGCCTCCGGTTCGGATCGCTGGTCAAGGCGCTGCTTATGTGGGGATTGGCGGGCGGAGCGCTGTTCAGCCTCCTCTACGCCCTTCTCGGCGCCCGCTTCGCCGCGAGCTTCAGCACCGATCCGGCGGTGGTGGCGACGACGCTCGCCTACGCACCCTGGGCGGTGCTGCTGCCACTGCTCGGAGTCACCTCCTACGTGTTCGACGGCATCTACATCGGCGCCACCTGGACCCGGGCGATGCTGCTGACGATGGGCGGCGCCTGCGCCGTCTACGCGGCCCTGCTGTTCGCCGCGGCCGGGATGGGCAATCACGGCCTGTGGCTCGCCTTCAGCCTTTTCCTTGTGGCGCGGGCGGCGGCGCAGGCGCTGATGCTTCCGGGCCTGACGCGGAGGGCCTTCGCGGACGCTGCTTCGCCGAGATCGACTTGATCACCAGCCGCTGCCCGGCGGCGGGATCGAAGGGGGGCTCGGACCGGTCCGCCGCCGCGGCGATCAAGGCCTCGACGCGGGGATCGTCCAGCGCTTCCGGCTCGTGCAGCCGGACGTGGCGGACCCGGCTGCCGTCGCCGCGGAGCAGGGCGTGCGGATCGGGAAGGCCGACGCCCCGCAGGAAGCACAAGGTCACCCAGCGCGGCATCACCGCCAGCGACAGGACCGCCTGCGAGGGCTTTTCGGTCGGGCCGAAGCCGATCGCGAGCGCGTTGTAATTGTCGTAGACCATAACCGTCGCCCCGGGCAGCCGCGCCCGCATCCGCGCCGTCAGGTCATGGGCGAGCTTGTCCACCTCCGGCGTGAACTTGGCCAGGAAGTCGTCGAGCCGGCGTTGCGCGTCTTCCATATGGACGCCCCCAACCCTCCTTAGCCTATCGGCGCGGCATTCCAAAGTCCGCTGCCGGTCCCGGATCGGAACCATCGATATCTTCGCATCGAATAGCGGCAATAGATAGCGTTCCGCATCGAGGATAAGTCGAGTACAGTTGCGCGCAACAGGACGTCGGGGGAGAGCGGCTGTGGCAGAGGACGATGGAACCGGGCTTTTCAGCGAAATCCGCGCGAGGCTGCATGCATTGCGTCCGTGGAAACCCGACGAAGACAATGTCGAGGGACTGGCGCGGACCTATGCGGGCGGACTCTATATCGCCGCGCGCGGCCTCTCGACCCACACCGGGGATGCGCTCGATGAACTTGCCGATCGAATAAGGGCGCAGGTAGACCATCCGCGGCCCGACATGCGCGAAATCTTTGCGCTCGAGACCGAGCTGAGCCGGATCATGCCGCCGGAAGTCAAGGAGCGTCGCTACTGGGAGTATCGGGCGAGGTTCGAGCGAGTCGCCTCGCCCCACGAGCTCGCCGCCTATCTCGCCTCCAAGCCGCCGCCGACGCCCACCGCCGGAACGCCGTCGCCGATCGGCGACGCCGACAATCTCGTGCTGCTCGGCCACGTCCACCGCAACTATCTGGTCACGGTCCTGCGCGAGCAATCGGAGCGCGACCTCAAACACTGGATCCAGCGTGGATTGCAGCGCGGCCTCTTCCTCTACATCCTGGTGCTGATCGCCCTGCTCTTCGCGGACATGAAGGGCTGGGTTCCCAAGCAGGTCCTCTATTTCGGGGTCGGCCTCAGCCTGCTCTTCCTGGTGGGGCGACTCGGCGCGGCGACCAGCGTCGTCCAGCGTCTGCAAAAGGCCGTTCGGGAAGAGGGCCGGGACGCCTTCTTCGAAGTGACGGCGCTGTGCACGGGCCGGCGCGGAATCAGCATTGCGATGATGGAGGGCGGCATCTTCGCGATCCTCCTCTACATCATCTTCGGAGCCGGCCTCGGGCAGCATCTGGGCATGTCGGGGGGCATCTTCCCGCAGGTCGAGGTGAACAGCCCGGCCGACCGAACGCCCGACAGCGGCGCCGAAGCCGGAACCGCCGACGAAGCCCCCATCGCCATCCCGGAGGCGACGGGCACCGGAGCGGCCAAGGATCCGCTCGCAGGCACGCCGCCACCGGTGACCGTCACCCGCCCGCCGCCGCCCGCCGGCCGCTCCCAGAGCAACACCTTCGGCTGGAAGAGCGACCCCTGCGACGCCAGCAACGTCATCTGCATGCCCAGCTTCATCAGCCAGATCGGCAAGCATCTCGGCTTCCGGGACTATCCGGACTTCTTCAAGATGCTGCTTCTGGCCTTCCTCGCCGGCTTCGCGGAGCGCCTCGTCCCGGATGCGCTCGACCGGCTGGTGCAAAGGCGGAGCTCGGTTGCCGACAATGTCGCCCCGGCCGTCGCTGCCGGCTCGACCAACACGCCGCCCAAGGTACCGCTCGAAATGGAGGTCAATTGGGACGCCCCCGACGCGCCCCGTCCCTCGCCGCCGCCGCCTCCGCCAGGCGCGGGCGGCTAGGGTCCTAGCGGAGCGCTCCGAAAACGCCGGCAAGGACCGGATCGCCGGTGGCCGCCGGGTCGGCGCGGATCGCGGTTTCCTCGCGGCCGATGGTCCGCCAGATGGCGGCGGCGGTCTTGCGGGCGACGTCCGCCTGGAGGCCGGCGAAGTTGATCCCGGTCGCGACCAGGAGGACGCGCTGGATGACCCCGTTCTCGGCGAGGCGAAGCGACCCGCCGACTTCGGGGAAGACGGCATCGAAGAGGCGCTCGCCGATCGAGCGGGCGAGATAGTCGGTCGCCGCGGTCGGGCCGCCACGGACGATGGCTCGCGCGTCGACGATCGCCATACCGCGGATCGAATCCGCGACGACGGGGGCCGCCCGCCTCGCCCCTTCCCCGGCGGCTTCGTTGACGACCCGAAGCAGCCGTTCCTGCACCGCGTGCGTGCCGAGCGCGATGGCGAGCGCGGCGCCGACGTCCCGGCCGCCGAGCTGCGGCGGCAGTCCGATCCGGGCGACGTCGTCGCGGAGGAAGCCCTCGTCGGCGAGCAAACGGGCGAAGGCGCGCTGGGACGACAAGGCGAGCAGGCGGCGGACCGCGTCCTCGAGGCCGACCATGTCGCCGAGACGGGTGGCGCAGCCGGGCAGCACGAGTAGCGGCAGCAGGCATCCGGTGCCGATCAGGCCGCGGCGCGAAAGCGTCAGATCCATATCCTTCTCTCCGGTCGGACGCGTAACGAGCATCGCCGCGCTTCGTTCAGCCGCCTTCCCCGACCGCCTCGAAATGGACGGCCCGCGGCTCCATTTCGAGCAGGAAATCGGCGTCGAAATCGTAATATCTGGCTACGGCGACGTCCTCGCCGGCGAAGCGGCGGATCGGTCTCGTCCTCCCAGAGCGTGAACATCTCGACATGGACGACGTCGCCGTCGCGCCGGTGCAGGCACCAGGCGCCGCGATTGCCGGGCGTCGATCGATAATCGGGGAGCGCCACTTCGCGCATGAGGGCGAGATAATCCTCCGCCTTTGCCGCCGGGAGCCGGCCGTGCCAACGTCGTGCGATCATAGAAGCCTCCTTTCCCGTCATTGCGAGCGCAGCGAAGCAATCCAGCGCTGAGCCTGTCCGCCGAGGCTGCAACTGGATTGCCGCGTCGCTTCGCTCCTCGCAATGACGGGACCCAAAACGAATACCGCATCCCGCCGGCCGGCCGGTTGCCTTTCCGCTGCCGAGACTCGATCTAGGCGGGGATGAACCGCTGCCGAGTCCTCCTGCTCAACGCCGCCCTTGGGCCGCTCGATTACCGAGTGCCGCAGGGCATGGAGGTGGGGCCCGGCTCGATCGTGCTCGCGCCGCTCGGGCCGCGGCAGCTGACCGGGGTGGTGTGGGAGGAGGATCGGCTGGAGGCCGAGACGGTCGGCGACAACCGCCTCCGGCCCTTGCTCCAGGCCTACGACCTGCCGGCGCTCGCCGAGCCGCTGCGCCGGCTGATCGAATGGACCGCCAATTATTATCTCGCCCCGCTCGCCTCGGTGCTTCGGATGGCCCTCGCCTCCGCCAGCGCGCTCGAAGGCGGGCGGACGGTCACCGAATATCGCCTGACCGGCTTCGTGCCGGAGCGGCTGACGGCGCAGCGGGCGCAGGCGCTGGAGCGGATCGGCGAGCGGCAGGGCCTGGTGCGCGAGCTCGCCATCGCCGCCGGCGTGTCCGACGGGGTGATTCGCGGGCTGGTCAAGGCGGAGGCGATCGAGGCGGTCGAGGTGTCGGTCGACGACCCCTTCCCGCTCCCCGACCCGGATCATGCGCCGCCGGAGCTCGAGCTTGCCCAGGGCGCGGCGGCGCACCTCCTGGTCGAGGCCGTGCGCGCGGCGGAATTCGCCCCGTTCCTGCTCGACGGAGTCACCGGCTCGGGCAAGACCGAAGTCTATTTCGAGGCCGTCGCCGAGGCGCTCAGGCGGGGGCGGCAGACCTTGGTCCTGCTTCCCGAGATCGCGCTCACCGAGCCGTTCCTGAAGCGCTTCGCGGCGCGCTTCGGCCACGAGCCCGTCGCCTGGCATTCGGGGCTCAGACAGTCGCAGCGCCGCCGCGCCTGGCGGGCGATCTCGAGCGGCGACGCCAAGGTCGTGGTCGGCGCCCGCTCCTCGCTCTTCCTTCCTTATCCCGAGCTCGGGCTGATCGTCGTCGACGAAGCGCATGAGACGAGCTTCAAGCAAGAGGAAGGCGTCCCGTATCACGCCCGCGACGTCGCCGTGATGCGGGCCAAGCTGGAGGGTCTCCCGATCGTCCTCGCGTCGGCGACCCCGGCGATCGAGAGCCGGCAAATGGCCGAGATCGGAGTCTATCGCGAGGTGAAGCTGCCCGAGCGCTACGGCCTCGCCGAGCTGCCCGAGATCGAGGCGCTCGACCTCACCGCCGACCCGCCGCCGCGCGGCCGCTGGCTGGCGCCGCGGCTGGTCCGCGAGCTCGAGGAGACGCTGGCGAAGGGCGAGCAGGCTTTGCTCTTCCTCAATCGCCGCGGCTATGCGCCGCTCACTCTGTGCCGCCATTGCGGCCACCGCTTCCAATGCCCGAACTGCACCGCCTGGATGGTCGAGCACAGGCTCGTCCACCGCCTCGCCTGCCATCATTGCGGACATATGATGCCGCCGCCTTCGGCCTGCCCCGAATGCGGCGAGGAAGGGAGCCTGGTGCCGGTCGGTCCCGGCGTCGAGCGGATCGCCGACGAGGTCGCCGAGCTGTTTCCCGACGCGCGCGCCGCGATCGTCACCTCGGATACGATCTGGTCGCCGGCCAAGGCGGCCGAGTTCGTCGGCCGGATGGAGGCGGGCGAGATCGACATCGTCGTCGGCACCCAGCTGGTCACCAAGGGCTATCATTTCCCCAACCTCACTTTGGTGGGGGTGGTCGACGCCGATCTCGGATTGCAGGGCGGCGACCTGCGCGCGGCCGAGCGCACCTTCCAGCAGATCGCCCAGGTCGCCGGCCGCGCCGGGCGCGGCGAGAAGCCGGGGCGGGTGCTGGTCCAGACCCACGAACCCGGCGCAGCCGTGATCGAGG
>JAXDPG010000440.1:0-6434 GCA_034668485.1 Sphingomonadales bacterium | reverse complement strand
ATCGACGAAGGCGATCGACTTCTCCGCCCGAGCCGGCGAGACGAGCTGGGATTTGCGGGTGAGGGCGATCGCCTGCGCCCGGCCGATGCGGCCGTCGAGATAGTCGGCGGCGATGGTGAAGCGGGCGCCGGCGAGGTCGCGGGTGGCACGCGCCAGTGCCAGATATTGGGCCGCCTGCGCGGTCGGCAGCCCGGCAAGCGGATAGAGGACCCGAGTCTCGAAGGCGAGCTGCTCGTCGCCCGGAAAGGCGAGCTCGATGCCGTAATTGGCACTGCCCTCGGCGATGAAGCTTTGCGGCGAATAGAGCGGATAGATCGTGAACTCGACCCAGCCGAGGCCCCTGGCCAGCTTCTCCTCGAGCAGCGCATTGTAGACGTGATGGCCGGGATAGCCTTCGTGGCAGCCGAGATCGACGGCCCGGCCGATGCGGATGGGGAGATCGGTGTTGACCTGGATGAGGCTGTTCGAATCGCCCTTGTACCAATTGTAGCCGCCCCAGCTCTTGCCGGTGACGAACTCCAGAGTGAAGCGCTCGTTCGCGGGCAGCGCGATATGCTCGATCGTACGCCGGCGGCATTCGGCGATGGCGGCGCGCATCACCGGCTCGAGCCGGTCGCGGGGGATGGTGAAACGCTCCTGGAAGGCGTCGACGCGGTCGGCGAGCGGGCCGGTTCCGGGCACCAGGCCCTCGATCCGGGCGAGCACCCGATCGTAGGCCGAGAGCGGCTGCAGCTCGGGCCGCACGGCGAACAGCCCTTCGGCCTCGTCGGCGAAGGCGAGCTTGCGCCCCTGCATCATGTCGAGCCGAGTCGCGGCGGCGCGGAGCTGGGCGAGCAGGAAGTCGCGCCGTCGCACCTCCATCGGCTCCAGCCGCGCGTCGTCGAGGCTATGCAGGCGAACGGACAGCACGCCGGCCCGCGCGGCGAGGCCGGGCAGCGACTGCGGCGCCGCCTTCGCCTCGGCCTGCCATTCGGGAGGGCCGTAATAAGCGTCTATATAGCCTTCCTCCTTCTCGCCGATGGCGAGCTGGAGCTTCACATAGTCGCGGGCGATGGCGTCAAGGCTCTCCGAAGGCGGCCTGGTGGAGAGGCAGCCCGCCAGGAGGAGCAGCGGCAGCAGCAGGCGGAGCAGCTTCATTGTCTTCCTTTCTCGACGACGCCGCCGCCGGGCGCGATCTCGCGGTCGATCCGCGCCTCCTCCTCCTGCTGAAGCGGGTGCGGCGGTGCAAGCCTGAGCAGCGCATAGCCGGCGAGGGCCGACAGGAAGGAGCCGGCCAGCACGCCGAGCTTGGCTTCCTCGACGAGGGCCGGGTCACCGGGAAAGGCGAGCGCGCCGATGAACAGGCTCATCGTGAAGCCGATCCCGCCGAGCATGGCGACGCCCCACAATTGCAGCCGGCTCGCCCCGGACAGCGGCGCGGCGAGGCCGAGCCGTATTGCGGCCGCGGCCCCGCCGAAAATCCCGATCGGCTTTCCCAGGAAGAGGCCGGCGGCGATGGCCAGCGGCAGCGGCGCGAGCAGCGAACCGGCGCCGTCCAGCGCGACTCCGGCATTGGCGAAGCCGAACAGCGGCAGGATCAGGTAGGCGACCCAGGGCGCAAGACCCCGTTCGAGCCGGTGCAGCGGCGAATCCTCGGCGTCCGCGGCGCCCGGGCTGGCCGTCAACGGCACGGCGGCGGCGGCGAGGACGCCGGCGACGGTGGGATGGACGCCGGAGAGCAGCACCGCAACCCAGAGCAAGGCGGCGGCCGCGAGATAGACCACGAGCGAGCGCACCCCGCTTTTGCCGACCAGATAGAGGGCGAGGAGCACCAGAGCGGCGGCGGCCAGCGCCAGCGCGTCGAGCGAGGCAGTATAAGCGAGGGCGATGATCGCGACCGCGCCGAGATCGTCGGCAATGGCGACGGTGGTGAGGAACAGCTTCAGCGAGGTCGGCGCCCTCTTGCCGAGCAAGGCGAGCACTCCGATCGCGAAGGCTATGTCGGTCGCCGCCGGGATCGCCCAGCCCCGCGCCAGCCCCGGCTCGCCCCGCGCCAAGGCGAGATAGAAGAGCGCCGGCACCGCCATCCCCGCCGCCGCGGCGAGGATCGGCAGCCGCCGCCGCTCCCAGCTGGCGAGGTGCCCGCCCAGGAACTCGCGCTTGATCTCGAGCCCGACGAGCAGGAAGAAGAGCGCCATGAAGGCGTCGTTGATCCAGTGGCGCACGGTCATCGCGCCGAGCTCGTGGTGGATCAGGCTTTGATAGGCCGGCGCCAGCGGTGAATTGGCGGCGGCGAGCGCGGCCGCCGCCGCCGCCATCAGCAGGACGCCGCCCGCCGCCTCGCTGCTCAGGAACGCCCGCAGCGCCGAGCGAGGAGGTGCGCTGTTTTCGTGAGCCATGTCCGGCCCCTAGCGGCGGCGGGGCGGCGGGGAAACCGGCCTCAGCCGTTGCAGGCGCAGCCTTTGCCCTTGTGGCAGGTTTTCCAGCGGGCGATGCAGCTGTTGCCGCAGGCCTTGCCCGCCGAGCAGATCTTGCAGCAAGAGAAGCCCTGGGCCGCGGCGGTTCCGGTCAGGCACGGGCCGAGCGAGGCAGGGCCCAGCGCCAGCGTCGCCGTGGCGGCGAGGAAGGCGAGCGCCCGCATCGCCCGCTCAGCCCTGGTAGGCGGGGTCGAAGCTCTTGTTGAGCGAATGGGCGAGGCGGATGCCGGCGCGCTTCAGGCGGTCGGCGACGATCGGCTTCGCCCAGTCGAGATAGGCGTCGTCGACGGTCTGGACGCGTTTGGGATGAGCCTCGGAATAGGTCTGCTCGGTGGCGGAATACCAGCAGGAGCCGGGCTTTTGGACGCAATAGCCGGTCTCCGGGCGCCGGGTGATCGCGTAGGATTCGGCCGCCCACCGCCACGGCGCCGACTGCCGCCAGCTGTGCCGCTGCGCGGCGGTGATCGTGCCGTTCAGAGCGGCGGCGGCGGCCTGCGCACGGGCGTAGCGATCGGTGCCCGGCCCGAACAGCCGCTTTTCGACGATGCAGGTGTCCCAGATCGAGTGGAGGCTGAAGTCGCACGGCCCTTTCTCGTCGATCAGGTTGCCGCCCTGATCGTCGGCGAACGAGATGTGGAGCGGCTGGTGGATGTCGCCATACCAGTGGCCGACGAACTTGAGCGCGGCCGACTTGTCGGCGTCCGAGGCGGCCGGCGAGCGCAATATGGCGAGGTCGCTCGCGATCGCGCTGATGATGCACGGCCGCCCGCCCGGGCAGGCGGGCCCGGTGACGCCGGCGGCGCTGCGGGGATAATTGACGAAATGCTCGCTGGCGCGCTGGCGCGGCTTGTCCGGGAAGGTGCAGGACTGGGTGAACGAGCCGTAGCCGCCGCCGACCGCGATCAGCCGGTCGACCTCAGCCTTCGCCGTCGGAGTCAGGTTGAGATAGGCGATCTCGCAGACCGTATAATGGCCGCTTTCGCCCCAGGCGTGCGCCGCACTCGGCGCGAAAAAATACAAGGATGCGATTGCCGCCGCGATGATCCAGCGCATGAGCCGAGTCCCCCCAGACCGTTGGCCGCGCTCCGCGTGCGGGAGCGCCGGAAGGGGTTATATCCGAGATTCGGATATCGGAGAACTCAATAATTCAATTGGCTCAGTCGGCTGGGTGGTAATAACCGGCAGTGATGGTTCCGGTCGGACCGATGACGATGCGCACATTGTCGCAGCCGCCGGCCCTTCCGTCATTGTCCGGACCGATCTTGGCAGGGTTGGTGGGGCATGTTGTCGCGTCGGTCACGTCCGTGCGCCAGACGTGTTGCGCGGTCACGAGTCCGGTATATTCGTCGATCACGTCTTGGTCGGGCAGGACGACCGTCGAATATTTGGTAGGTCCGGCTGAGACAAGATATTCGCTGGCGTGCACCGCGGCGATATATTTGGATCTCGACGAAGTCATGCTGCCGTGGTGGGGCGCGACGAGGATGTCGGACCGCAGCTGAGCGGCGCAGCACGCGAGCAGCTTGCCCTCGCTTGAGCTGGTGCTGGGGATCGTCGACGGCGCCTTCCTGCCGCCGGCCTCGGCGTCGCCGGGCAGAAGCAGGCTGCGGGTCCCGAGCTCGAGCCGCACCACAACGCTGTTCTCGTTGAAGCTCGACTTGTGGGATCCGTCCCGCTGCAGGATCGTCATTTGTGCGCCCGCCCCAAGGGGCACGGCCATCGCCGACATCTGGCTGCTACGCGGTACGCTGATCGTGGCCGCCGGCAGCGTCTTGCCATAGCATTTCTGGGTCTTGAACGCCCCGTCGTAGGTCCCCGGGCCGCCCAGCGCATCGTGATAGGCGACGTGCGTGGCGGCGGCGTTAACGAGCAGCTGGCGATAGCTGCAGATCGGATTGAGCGCCCCCGAATTCCAGAGATTGCGCACCTGGAACTGGGTGAGCACGTCCGGCATCAGCTCGCTATGGTCCTGGTGCGGATGGCTCAGGACGACATGGTCGATCGACCGGAGATCGCGCCGGACGGCATGGATATAGGCGACGACGCGGTTGGCGGCGCCGCGCGCGGTGTCGTCATTGCTGCCGGCGTCGTAGAGCAAGGTGAAGTCGTGTCCCTCGACGAACACGGCGAGACCGGTACCGACGTCGATGGCATGGACGATGTAGGTGCCTGCCGGCGGGGGGCCGTCTTCGACCGGATCCGGAGCGGCCCAGGCGATCGCCGGCGCCACGCCGAGCGCAGCCGCGAGAATCCCAATTACCCATTTGCGCATCGCCAATCCCCCAGACGGCAAGCCGGCGCTCCGAACTGCCGAGCGTCGGAGGGAAGATATACTAAATACCGATGAGGTCATTCGTTATTCGGATTATCTATCCGAAACGGCGCAATCCCGGCGGGCTCCCCCGAGCAGCAGCGCGGATGATCAAGCCACGGTTGCTTGGTTTTGAAAAACGCTTGCTTTTTTTCAGCGAAAAGAGATGATGACCGGGATTCGATTTCAGGGGGCGTGATCGATGGGGGCGGCAGGGGTGCTGTTCGGCGGGGCGGATTTCATCATGCGCGAGGCTGCGCTGTTCGCCGCGACCGGCTTCCTGGTGCTGGGGCTGAGCGACTTGACGGTGGACCTGATCTGGATCGGCCTTCGGCTTCGCGGCCTGGGCGGCCGGATGGCGGGCGACGCCTCGCCCGCGCGGCCCGGCCGGCTGGCCGTCTTCGTACCGGCCTGGGACGAAGGCGCGGTGATCGGCGCGATGCTGAGGACCGCCGTCGCGGCGTGGGGCGAGGGGGACTGGCGGATCTATGTCGGCACCTATCCCAACGATCCCGGGACGGCGGCGGCGGCGGCCGCGGCGGCCGACCCGCGGATTCGGATCGTCGTCGGGCCGGAGCCCGGCCCGACCACCAAGGCGGACTGCCTGAACCGGCTGTGGCGCGCCCTGCTTGCAGACGAGGCGGCGGAGGGACGGCGCGCCAAGGCGGTCGTCCTCCACGACGCCGAGGACGTCGTCCATCCCGACGAGCTTCGCCTGTTCGACGCTTTCGTCGAGCGGTTCGAGCTCGTCCAGCTGCCGGTCGTGCCGCTGATCGACCCGAACTCGAATTGGATCGGAGCGCATTATGCGGATGAGTTTTCCGAATCGCACGGCAAGGAGCTGGTCGTGCGTGGCGCACTCGGCGCCGGCCTCCCCTCGGCCGGCGTCGGGTGCGCCTTCTCCCGCGACACGCTCGCCCGGCTCGCCGCGGAGCGGGGCGGCCTACCGTTCGACTCGGACAGCCTGACCGAGGATTACGAGCTCGGGCTCAGGATCGCCGACGCGGGCGGTCGGGCGGTCTTCGTCCGGGCGACGGGGCGCGACGGCGGGCTCGTCGCGACCCTGGAATATTTCCCCGGCACATTGCGCGCCGCCGTCGCCCAGAAGACCCGATGGATGACCGGCATCGCCCTCGCCGGTTGGGACCGGCTGGGCTGGAGCGGCGGGCTCGCCGAGCGCTGGATGCGGCTGCGCGACCGCCAGTCGCTGCTCGCCGCCTTGCTGCTCTTCGCCGGCTATCTGGCGCTGGTCCTCTGGCTGGCCCTGAAGGCCCGGCAAGGGGCGACCGGCGCCGGTCCGGCGCCGCTCCCGGCCACCCTGTCGCTTCTCGTCGGGGCGAACAGCTTGCTGCTCGCGTGGCGGCTGGCGATGCGGGCGGGCTTCACCGCCGCCGGCTACGGCTGGCGCGAAGGGCTGCGATCGGTGCCCCGGGCCGCGGTCGCCAATCTGGTGGCGATGCTCGCGGCGGCTTCGGCCCTCGGGCGCTATCGCGCTCTGAAGCGCGGCGGCCGCCCGCGCTGGGGCAAGACCGCGCACATTTTCCCGGCGCTGCCGCCGGCGCGATGAGCCCGTCGCCGCCGCTGCGTTTCCTCGTCCTGCTGGTGGCCGGCTGGACCGCGTTCCGGGCGGCGCTGCTCGCGCCCGCCTGGTGGACGCCGCCCGCCGA
>JAXDPG010000439.1:0-8943 GCA_034668485.1 Sphingomonadales bacterium | reverse complement strand
GAGGGGGCCGATGACCTGCACCGGACGGACCGGCCGGGTCTCGATCGTCTCGTACTCCAGTAGATTCACGGTCATTCTTCTCCTGCCTCCCTTCAGTGCCTTAGCGGGCGGCCTTGAAGGAAGGCTGAAATGCCAAGGTAAACGCGGCGGTCATCTCAATTGACGGCTCCTTGCCGCACCACAGCAGGATTGAAGCAGCCGCGCTGCGCCGCCACCGCCTCGCGCCAGGCCGGCCCGGCGAGCAGGATCTCGGCGATCGGATCGGCGCAAGGCGGATCCGGCGCGGGCGAACGCATCAGCGCCGCCGGCCCCGCCTCGCGCTGAGTGCGCAAGGCGGCGACGAGCATTCCGAAGTCGAGGCGGGCCGGGGTACGGCTCGCAAACCTCTGCTCGGCGCGGCGGAAGAAGCTCAAGTCCATCGCCGCCCTTCTAGAGCGCAGGGTCTAAGACGCGGTTAAGGGGCCATTAGCCTCGGCTTTACCGGGGTTAATCGGGCCAAGCCCTCTCCCGTAAGGACGGGAGAGGGGGTTTGAACTGCCGCAAGGCTGGGCTTTGTGCCTCGCCGCTCCTATGTAGCGGCCGCCATGATCGCCGATTTCCAGCTCGACCGACAACCTTCGCGGGCGCGGATCGTCGTCGCCATGTCGGGCGGCGTCGACAGCTCGGTCGTCGCCGCGCTCGCCGCCCGCACCGGCGCCGAGGTGATCGGGATCACCCTCCAGCTCTACGACCATGGCGAGGCGATCGGCCGCTCGAAGACCTGCTGCGCGGGCCGCGACATATACGATGCACGGACCGTCGCCGAACGGCTCGGAATTGCCCATTACGTCTTCGACTACGAAACCCGCTTCCGCGATTCGGTGATCGAGCGCTTCGCCGACGAATATGCCCGTGGCCGGACTCCGATCCCCTGCGTGTCGTGCAACCAATCGGTCAAGTTCACCGACCTGCTCGCCCTCGCCCGCGACCTCGGCGCCGACTGCCTCGCCACCGGCCATTATGTCCGGCGAGTGGCCGGACCGAACGGGCCGGAGCTGCACCGCGCCGCCGATCCGGCCCGCGACCAGAGCTATTTCCTGTTCGCCACCACAAAAGAGCAGCTCGATTATCTGCGCTTCCCGCTCGGCGACCTGCCCAAGCCCGCGGTGCGCGACATCGCCCGCGAGCTCGGCCTGATCGTCGCCGACAAGCCCGACAGCCAGGACATCTGCTTCGTCCCCGACGGCGATTATGCGTCGGTGGTGAGGAAGGTGCGCCCGGAGGCGGCGCGATCGGGCGAGATCGTCGACCTGGAAGGGCATGTCCTTGGCCGCCATCCGGGGCTCATCCACTTCACCGTCGGCCAGCGGCGGGGGCTGGAGCTAGGCGGCCAGGCCGAGCCCCTCTACGTGGTCCGCCTCGACCCGGAGGCGCGGCGGGTCGTGGTCGGCCCGAAGGCGGCGCTGGCGGTCGGAGCGGCGCGGCTCTCCGGGCTCAACTGGCTGGGCGAGGGCCAAAGCGAGGGCCTCACCGCCAAGGTCCGCTCGATGGCTCGGCCGGCGGCGGCCGCCTTCGACGGCGAGTGGCTCCGTTTCGACACGCCGGAATTTGGAGTCGCCCCGGGCCAGGCGGCGGTGATCTACGACGGCTCGCGGGTGCTCGGCGGCGGCTGGATCGACGAGACCGTCCCCTTCCGGGCGGAGGCCCTCGCCGCCGCATAGAGCGCCGTCCCCACGGCCGCCAGGATCAGAAGCATCCGCCAGCTCGGCCAGGCCGATTGCGACGCCGCCCAGACGCAGACCGCGATCGCCGCCGTCATCAGCATCCAATTCGTCGGCCCAGCGAAGGCTGGGGCCCCGGGGGGTGAAATTCGCCCGTCCCCTTGACCCGCTGGGGTCCCAGCCGTCGCAGGGCCGACGGCCAGCGACGCGACGCTGATCGAATAGACGAACATCCTCGCCAGGGTGCTGACCACGGCCAGCCAGACGAAGCTTCCGCTCAATGCCAGGATGGCGATCAGGGCGCCCATGAAGACGATCGAATTGGCCGGCGTGGCGAAGCGCGGGCTGACCCCGCCGAACCAGGCCGGGAGCAGCCCGTCGCGGCCCATCGCATAGCTGGTCCGCGAGGTGCCGGTGAGGCCGCCGCTGATGTTGCCGAGCAGCGAGAAGACCGCCGCCGCGACCAGCAGCAGCCCGCCGGCCGGGCCCATCAGGGCGGTGCCCAGTGCGACCATCGGCGCGTCGCCGCCGGCGCCGGGCTGCATGACTGCGACATAGGCGAGCTGGACGAGGAAGTAGAGCAGGGCGGTCCCGCAGATGGTGACGATGAGCGCGCGCGGGATGGTGCGCCGGGGATCGGCCGTCTCGCCGGCCGGGGTGACGCTGTTCTCGAAGCCGACGAAGGCATAGAGGATGAGCAGGGCCGCGGCTTCGAGGTCGGTGAAGGGGGGCAGGGCCGACGGCGCTTCGATCGACCCGCCTGCCACGGCCAGGCCGAGGACCGCCACGAACAGCAGGGGCGCCGCCTTGAGCAGGGTGAGGGCGTCGATCAATTGCACGGCGCGGCGGATTCCGACGACATTGACCCAAACCAGCAGCCCGCAGACGGCGAGGATGATCGCCGCCCGGGGCAGTCCCGAGCCGAGCGGCGGCCACAGCACGGCGAGATAGGTCGCCAGCACGGTCAGATTGGCGGCCAGGGCCGTGGCCCGGGCGACATAATAGATCCAGCCCGCCTGGAAGGCGGCGGCCGGGCCGAAGGCGGCGGCGTAGACGACCGGTCCCCCCGAGACGGGATGGCGCGCCGCCACCCGGGCGAACGGAAAGGCGACAACCAGCACGAGCAGGCCGAACAGCGGAAAGAGGAAGGGGCTGAACGCACCGAACCTGTCGTAGAGCGTTCCGGGCAGGGCGAAGATGCCGGCGCCGACCATGCCGTTGAACGACAGGAAGGCCGAGCCGAGGAAGCCGATGTCGCGGCGGAGGGGTTCGTCCTTGCCCGCGCTCACTCATTCCCTCCGGGCCTGTCCGCGACCGGTTGTGACGGCGCCGCCCTTTCCCGGCAAGGGCTTAGTAATTGGTGCCTGGCACCGAATACGGTAGGTGGAGGGGATGGAGGCGCTTCACGATTTGGGCCTGGCCGAAGCGTCGCGGCGAATGCGGGACGGCGAGGTGTCGCCCGTCGCGTTGACCGAGGCCATGCTCGCCCGCATCGCCGCCCTTGAGCCGGCGCTCCAGGCCTTCGCCTGCACCACCCCCGAAAGGGCGTTCGAGGATGCCCGCCGCGCCGAGGAAGAGCTCGGCCGCGGCGAATGGCGAGGGCCGCTTCACGGCGTCCCGATCGCGCTCAAGGACCTGATCGACACTGCCGGCATCCCTACCGAGGCGGGGATGAAGGCGCTGGCCGGCCGGGTCCCCGCCGAGGACGCCACCGTCGCCGCCCGCCTGCGCGACGCCGGAGCGGTCCTGCTCGGCAAGCTGGCGATGACCGAGGGCGCCTTCTCGGAGCACCATCCGGACATCGAGCCGCCGCGCAATCCGTGGAGCGCCGGCCATTGGACCGGCGTCTCCTCGAGCGGCTCGGGCGTCGCCGTCGCGGCCGGCCTCTGCTTCGGCGCGCTCGGCACCGACACCGGCGGCTCGATCCGCTTCCCGTCCGCGGCCTGCGGGATCACCGGCCTGAAGCCGACCTGGGGCCGGGTCAGCCGCCACGGCGTCTTTCCGCTCGCCTCCTCGCTCGACCATGTCGGGCCGATGGCTCGAAGCGCCGAGGATCTGGCGCCGCTGCTGGCCGCGATCGCCGGTCCCGATCCGAGCGATCCGACGGCTCTGCGCCTGCCCGCCGAGGATTATGCCGGAGCGCTCGAGCGCGGCGTCGCGGGGGTCGTCGTCGGAGTCGACCGCGGCTGGGCGCTGGCCGGGGTCGACGACGAGGTCGCCGCCGCCTTCGAGGCGGCGCTGGAGCGGCTGGCATCGCTCGGCGCCCGCATCCGCGAGGTCGCAATCCCCGACACGGCGCCGCTCGCCCGCGCGTGGGTGCCCGCCTGCGCGGTCGAAGCGGCGCTGGCCCACGAGACCCTGCTGCGCGAGCGGGGCGGCGATTACGGGCCGGCGCTGGGCGCCCTGGTCAGGATCGGCGGCGCCATTTCGGGCGTCGAGCATGCCCGGATCGGCGAGACCCGGCGAAACCTCTCGGCGCAGCTCAACGCTCTGTTCGACGGCGTCGCACTGCTCGCGACGCCGGCCTTGCCCGTGCCGGTGCCGACGCTGGCACAGGCGGCGGCGGGCACCGCGGACCCCGCCGAGATGCTGCGCTTCACCGCTTTGTGGGACTTCGCCGGCAACCCGACTTTGTCGCTGCCCTGCGGGTTCGACCGTTCCGGCCTGCCGATCGGCTTCCAGTTGGTCGGGCCGCCCTTGGGCGAGGCGGCTCTGCTCGCCGCCGGCGCCGCCTTCCAGCGCGGTTCGGATTGGCACCGGCGCCGTCCTCCTCTGCCAAGCGCTTGATTTTCATCGGCTAACTTCAATCAGGGCACTAACTGTGGCCGTGGCCCGGCCGATTGTGATAGCAGCCGGGTTGGGAGTGGGGGAAAGTTGCAGAGGCTCGTCACCATAGACCTGCCGCGCCGCCTGTCGCGACGGCTGCCGAAGCCGGTGACGGAGCTTGCCGTCGGCATCGGAGTCACCGCCGTCTTCGTCGGCGCCCGCCTCGCTTTGTCGCCGCTGATCGGCCCGGTCGCCCCGTTCGCATTATCGATCATCGCCGTCGTTCTCGCCGCCCTGATCGGCGGCTGGCGCGCGGGCCTGGTGTCGATGGTGCTGGGTTCGCTGCTCATCTGGTATCTCCTGCTTCCGCCCCAGCGCAGCTTCGAGCTCCAGAGCGCGGCGACGGGGCTCACCCTTGCCGCCGGCGTCGTCACCGAGGCAATCATCGTGCTCGCGCTCGGCCTCTACCAGCGCGAGGTCCGGGCCGGCCAGCTCGAGCGGACCCGGCGGATCAACTTCCTCGGCCATGCCCTGCGCGAGATCGATCATCGCACCAAGAACAACTTCCAGATCGTGACCAGCCTGCTGACGCTTCAGGCCAACCGCTCGGGCAGCGAGGAGGTCAGGGCGGCGCTGGGCGAGGCGGTCGAGCGGCTCAAGGCGGTCGCCGCGGTCTATGACGCGCTCGCCCCGAGCAGCCAGGGCCTCGCGGCGGTTCGGCTGCAGGACCAGCTCCAGGAGATATGCGACCAGGTGCGGCGCGGCATCATGCCCGACGGGATCGCGCTTTCGACCGAGCTCGAGCCGATCGTGGTGCCGCACGAGACGGCGGTCGCGATCGGGATCATCGTCAACGAGCTCGTCACCAACGCCTGCAAGCACGCCTTCGGCGACGGCGGCGGCGAGATCCGGGTGCGGGCGTGGCGCGAGGATGGCGCCGCCTATATCGAGGTCGAGGATGACGGCCGCGGCTTCGTCGCCGGCGACGCCAGGCCCGGTCTCGGCAGCCGCCTAGTCACCGCCTTCCTCCAGAGGCTGAAGGGGAGGAGCGACGTCCGCTCGTCGCCCGAAGGGACGGTCCACCGGCTTCGGGTGCCGCTGGCCTGATGCCCGCGCGCAGCGCCGGCATCCTCCTCTACCGGCGCGACCCCGACCGGCTCCGGCTGCTCCTCGTCCACCCCGGCGGCCCCTTCTGGCGCGGCCGGGACCAAGGGGCCTGGATGATCCCCAAGGGACTGATCGAGCCCGGCGAGGAGCCGGTGGCGGCGGCGCTGCGCGAGTTCGGGGAGGAATTGGGGGTGAGGCCCGAGGGCGATCCGCAGCCCTTGTGCACGGTGAAGCAGGCCGGCGGCAAATGGGTCGAGGCCT
Organism: Sphingomonadales bacterium; assembly: GCA_034668485.1. GTDB lineage: Bacteria > Pseudomonadota > Alphaproteobacteria > Sphingomonadales > Sphingomonadaceae > Allosphingosinicella. The sequence continues at coordinate 3,109 of JAXDPG010000439.1, read as the reverse complement.
TCGCGCTCGAAGGCGATTTCGACTGCGGCGCGCTGACGAGCAACGCATTCACCCTCGAATATCCGCCGAAGACGGGGAGGTTCAGCACCTTCCCGGAAGTGGACGAGGCGCGCTGGTTCACGATCGGGGACGCGCGTTCGAAGATCCTGAAGAGCCAGGCGCCGATCATCGACGCGCTCGAGGCGCAGCTCGGAATACCCCTCTCCCGCATTTCGCGGGAGAGGAGGGGCCCGCCGCGTAGCGGTGGGAGGTGAGGGTCTGTAGTACGGAGTCAGCAAGACCCTCACCTCCCAAGCCTTCGGCTTGGGCCCCTCTCTCCCGTAAAGGACGGGAGAGGAAGTTTCAGAAGCGAAAGACCCCCTCGATCACCGTGACGCAGCGCCCTCCGAGCAGGGCGCGGTCGCCTGCTCGGCGGCAGTGGACGCGGCCGCCGCGGCGGCTCGCCTGGAAGGCGGTAAAGTCCTCGCGGCCGAGCCGGTCGCACCAGAAAGGCGTCAGCGCGGCGTGGGCGGAGCCGGTCACCGGGTCCTCGTCGACGCCCCAGGCGGGGACGAAGACCCGGCTGACGACGTCGTGGTCGCCGTCGCCGGGGGCGGTGGCGATTGCCATGAGTGGGAATGTGCCGAGCCTCTTCATATCCGGCGTGAGGGCGCGAACCCGTGCTTCGCTGCCGAGCAAAATGATCGCGGTGTCTTCCGCGCCTTCGCTGGAGATGAACAGCTCCGCTTCCGGAGCCCCGAGGATGTGCAGCAGGCCGTCAAATTCCGTCCGCTTCACCAAAGTCTGCGGGAGGTCGAGCGCATAGCCGTCGCCGTCGCGCGTGACGACCAGCACGCCCGCCTTGCGGGTGCGGAAGCGCAGCCGGTCGCGGTCCCCGATCAAAACGTGGCCCGAAGCGAGGGTGGCGTGGCCGCACAGGGCTACTTCCACCGTCGGCGTGAACCACCGCAGCTCGTAATCCGCCTCGCCGTCCGCCGTCGGGACGGTGAAGGCGGTCTCGGACAAATTATTCTCCTCGGCGATCGCCTGCATCGTCGCGTCCGGAAGCCATTGGTCGAGCGGCATCACCGCGGCGGGATTGCCGGTGAACGGCCTGTCGGCGAAAGCGTCGACCTGGACGAAGCGCAGCTCAGGCATCGGGGATCACCTCCGGGGCATTGGTGAGATCGGTTTCGGCCAGTGGGTTGCCCGGCTGGTCGACCTGCCCTTCGGGATCGATGTGGATGAGGATCTCCACGCCCGGGAATTCGGCCTCGAGCTCGTTTTCGACCTCGTCCATCACCCGGTGCGCCTCGGCGACGGTCATCGCCGGATCGACCCACACGTGGAACTGGACGAAATCGTGCGCGCCGCTGGTCCGGGTCCTGAGATCGTGCAGCCCCTTCAGCGCCGGGTGGAGGGCGGCGACCTCGACGAAGCGGCGGCGCTTCGCCTCCGGCCATTCCTTGTCCATCAGCTGGTCGACCGCGCGCGAGGAGGCGTGCCAGGCGCCCCACAGCAGCCACAGGGCGATGAGGATTCCGAAGACGGCGTCGGCACCGGTGAGGTGGAGATACTGCTCCAGCACGAGCGCCGCGATGACGGAGAGGTTGAGCAGCAGGTCGCTCTTGTAATGGACGTGGTCGGTGGCGATCGCGACCGATCCGGTGCGGGCGATCACCCGGCGCTGGTAGGCGAGCAGGCCGAGCGTGGCCAGGATGGCGAGGATCGAGACCCCGATGCCATATTCGGCATGACCGGTGGCCTGGTGGCCGAGCAGCCGGTCGACGGCGCGCCAGCCGATGCCGAGCGCCGAAAAGGCAATGATTCCGACCTGGGCGAGCGCCGCCAGCGCCTCCGCCTTGCCGTGGCCGAAACGGTGCTCCCGGTCGGCCGGCTCGGCGGCGATCCTGACTCCGTAAAGGGTGATCAGCGAAGCGAGGACGTCGAGGCCGGTGTCGGCGAGCGAGCCGAGCATGGCCACCGATCCGGTCGCCCAGGCCGCATAGCTCTTCAAGGCGAGCAGGAAGAGCGCGACCGAGACGCTGGCAAGCGCCGCCCGGGCGGTCAGCGCGCCGTGGGCCTCGTGGTGGGGATGGGCGCCGCTCACGGGTAGAGCAGCCCCTCGCTCCAGCCGCCCGCGACCCGCGCGAACAGCCGGCGCTCGTGCAGGCGGTGGGCGCGGTCGGTCCAGAACTCGATCCGTTCCGGCACGACTCGCCAGCCGGCCCAGCGCGGCGGTCGAGGCACCTCGCCGCCCTCGAAGCGGCGGCGAATCTCCTCGTAGCGGGCCTCGAAGGCGGCGCGGCTCGCGAGCGGCCGCGACTGGTCGGAGGCCCAGGCGCCGAGCTGCGAATCGCGGGCGCGCGAGGCGAAATAGGAATCGGCTTCCAAATCGCTCACCCCCGCCACCGGCCCCTCGATCCGCACCTGGCGCCGCAACGACTTCCAGTGGAAGAGCAAGGCCGCACGCGGGTTGGCGGCGAGTTCCCCGCCCTTGCGGCTGTCGAAATTGGTGTAGAAGACGAAGCCGCGCTCGTCATGGCCCTTCATCAGCACCATCCGAACCGACGGCCGCCCGTCGCCCTCCGCGGTGGCGAGCGCCATCGCCGTCGGGTCGTTCGGCTCGGCCAGCCGCGCCTCGGCCAGCCATGTTTCGAACAGCTCGTGGGGGTCGTCCGCCATCGCCGCCTCTTGCCGCTTGTGCGGCGGACGCACAAGCGCAGACCCCAAGCCCCCATCCCGTGAAGGACGGGAGAGGGTCAAGTAAGCTTGCACCGCCGAGGTGCGTTACCCATCTGATACAGCGTTGCCGAACGACAATAGTGGACTTTTGACACCGTCTGGAGAACGAAGCGCAAAGATGGCCGATCTCTATTCTCAACTGGGCGTGAAGCGCGACTCGAGCGAGGCCGAGATCAAGAAGGCTTACCGGAAGCTCGCCAAGCAGCTCCACCCGGACAAGAACAAGGACAATCCCAAGGCCTCGGAGCGCTTCTCCAAGGTCACCCAGGCCTATGACATCCTCACCGACAAGGACAAGCGCGCCCGCTACGACCGCGGCGAGCTCGACGACGACGGCAATCCGCGCGCCCCGTTCGGCTATGGCGGCGGGCCGCGGCAGGCGCCC
>JAXDPG010000438.1:0-3995 GCA_034668485.1 Sphingomonadales bacterium | reverse complement strand
CGCTCTCCAGCGCGATGGCGATGCCGTCCCCGGCGAGCGAGGCGATGACCGCGGCCTGGTCGCCCACTCGATACACACCGTCCACCGTCCCGCTCGCCCGCCACCCGTAAGGGACTCCGGACACCGCGCTCCACCCCGACGGCTCCCCCCGCGCCAGCCGCTCCCGCAAGGCCGGAAGCGCCTCCGCCAGCCGCGCCACCAGAAGCTCGATTCCGCCCGCCTGCTTCAGCCGCTCGCGCGAGGCGGAAAGGCAGAGGTTGGCGGTGCCGTCCTCCTGAAGCAGAAGGCCGGCATAGCCGCCGTCAAAAAGGTGGAGCTCGATCACGCCTTCGATCTCGGCCGCAAGCGAGGCATCGGGTCGAAGCGACGTCCTGAGCCCGAGCGGCTTGACCGATATGTCGACCGGCCGCGCCGCGCCGCGAAGCTCATGCTTGCCGGTGGCGAGGATCAGAGCCTCGCCCTCGACCTCCTCTTCGTCGTCGAGGCGGATGCGGCGCTCGGCGAGGTCGGCGGCGCGGACCGCTCTTCCCCTTCGCACCTTCGCGCCGGCCTGAGCGGCGGCGGCGAGCATCGCCTCGTCGAGCGTGCGCCGCGACAGGCCCGCCGCGGGGCGGGGCAGCGGCACCTCGATCCGCCGCTGAGTCGAGATCAGCCGCAGCCGGTGGATCGGCCGGGCGCCGAGCGCCGCCGGGTCGAGGCCGAGCCGTTCCAGCGCGGCCAGCGCATCCCAGCCGAGGAAGCCGCCGCAGACGATGTCGTGAGGTCCGTCGCTGCGTTCGATCAGCTCGGCCGCGAGGCCGGCGCGGGCGAGGGCGATGGCGGCGGCCGAGCCCGCGGGCCCGCCGCCGACGATCAGCGCAGCCGTTCGACGCACAGCCGGAAGGGGAAATAGCGCCGCACCTTGGCACCTTCGGCGACGCCGGCATCGGCCAGGATGGCCTGCCAGTCCGCCGGCCTGAACGAGCGCGCGATCGAGAGCTGCCCGTCCTGCCGGACGATTCGATGGACTCCGAGCACGGTGGTGAGGAGTGGAAAGCTCAGATAGGCGAAAAGGTGGCGATGGAGGTCATTGACGAACCAGCCGAGATCGGTGTTCGCCTCCATCCAGCGCAGGAAGTCGCGCAGCTGGCCGTCGGTCATATGGTGGGCGACGAGGCTGCTGACGACGAAGTCGAAGCGGCCGAGATCGCGATAGTCGCCGGTCCGGTAGCGTATCGGCATGTCGGCGGGGGTCATCGCCCGAGCCACGCCTTCGCTCTTCGGGTTGAGGTCGACTCCGGTCAGCTCGGCGCCGAGGCCGCGTTTCTTCGCCCAGGCGGCGATGACGCGAAGCATGCCGCCTTCGCCGGAACCGACGTCGAGCAGGCTGAACCGGTCGCGCCCGCGCGTCGCTCGGGCGAGGAAGGCGAGGGTCGGGCGGGCGGCGAAGGTCCAGGCATTGACCCGGCCGAGCCCTTTCAGAACCTCGTCATAGACCTTGGGATCGAGCGACGGATCGTCCATCTGCTCGTCGTCGCGGACGCGCTGCCTCAGCGATCTCACGCCGCCCGCTCGAAATGGAAACCTTCGGCGGCGAGCCCCGGCCCGAAAGCCAGGGCGATGCCTCGCCGCCGCTCCGGATCGGCCAGCATCCGCTCGAGCACGAACGGAAGGGTCGAGGACGACATGTTGCCGAAGCGGGCGAGCACCTCGCGCGAATCGGCCAATGCCTCGTGCGGCAGATCGAGGCCGTGCTCGACGGCGTCGAGCACCGAGCGGCCGCCGGCATGGACCGCCCAGGCGTCGAACGCCCGCGGCGCCTCGTTGCCGAGCATCGCCTCGCGCACGCCGGTGTCGCGCAGCGCCTCGCCGATCCGGCCGGGCACTTCGCCCGAAAGGTCCATGACGAAGCCGTGGTCGCCGATCTTCCAGCGGATCAGCTGGGTCGAATCGGGCAGGGTCGCCGCGAACGGGCGGGACAAAGCGAAGCCGCGCGGTTCCGCCGTCACCAGCGAGGCGGTGGCGCCGTCGCCGAACTGCAGCGCCGCCAGCAGCCGCTCGACATCCTCCTCATATTGGAGATGGAGGCTGGACAGTTCGACCGTCACCACCAGCACCCGCGCTTCGGGCTCGGAGCGGACGACATGATGGGCGAGCCGCAACGCCGACACGGCGGCGTAGCAGCCCATGAACCCGACCAGGGTCCGCTCGACATGCCCGCCGAGGCCGAGCTCGGCCGCGATCACCTGGTCGATGCCGGGGGCGACGAAGCCCGTGCAGCTGGCGACGATGAGATGGGTGATACCGGTGAGGGCGGCCGCCTCCAGCCTGCCTATCGCCTGCAGCGCCAGCCTGGGCGCTTCCTTCGCATAGACCTCCATGCGCGCGCCGGTGGTCGGCAGATCGCCATGGTAGAAGCCGCCGGGATCCACCGGCGAGCCGCCCTCGTCCGCGGCGGGCAGGACCGACCAGCGGTGGGCGATGCCGGAGCGCGCCGCCATCCGCCCGAACAGGGCGCGCGGCCGCGGCTCGTCCAGCCGCCCCTCGGCCCAGCGGATGAAGGCCGCGTGGACGTCGTGGCCGGGAACGGCGGTGCCGACGGCGTTGAGATGGGCCTGGCTCGTACGACTTTCCTCGCGAAGGAGCGCAATTGGTACGCAGATGATGAACGAAGCCTGAGAAAGGTTCCCTAAGCAGCCCGCTTCAATTCCGCGAAATCGGCGACGTCCCGGGCGAAACACTCCGGCTTTCAAGTCCGACAAGGAATGCTGCCAGTCATGAATTCCGATCCTGGGCATCAGCGTCGCAATCATCGGATGAAGATTCCCTCCTCCGGTCGCCTCGCAGCCGCGTCGCGCGGTGGGAGGGGGTGTCGAACGGGCGGATCGGACCATGAGGGCACCGGTCATTCAAGAGGGTCGAGCAAGTCCCTCATTTTCGAGTTGCTGCTCGCTGCCAAGAAAGGTGGGGATAATTTCTTTCGATCGATTGCGTCCCCTAATTATTTGCCCAATAAGAGCCGTCAAGTCAGCGGGGGGGGCTTCGTCGTGGAGGTTGCGATCTCGAACGGCCGGTACTTAGGCGTTGGCTTCTGGCGATGAAGTTGCCGCGCATAATGTTTAGAGGCGCTCAATCCGGCGGGTCGATCAAAAACGGCGGACGCCTTGATCAGATACTGAAGATCATTAGCGAAGTGGCGGCAACTGACTCAGGATACTGTGCGGTGTTGCATAGCTCCGACGAGCTCACGTTGCCGGAAATGGAGAACGAGTTCCGGCTCTACGGTGAGAAAGCGGTAGACCGTATTGCAGAGATCTTTAGAATCTACACAGGTCACCCCTCAAGTGCGTGTATCAAAGCTTGCAATCTCACTCCTGATGTTCCAAATGCGGTGAGTTTGGCCGAGCATCACCGCAGCGGCGACCCTCCCTTTGTCTACACTTTCTGGCGCGATAGTAGTTCCGTCTTTCGACGCGACGCAATAGATTCAGATCCAAATCTCGCCGTTTATCCTCTCAACGGAAACACAGGACTCTTAAGAGCTCGTCAGAACGGGTATTGGTTTTGCAATCACCTACAATCTCTTGGGGAGGAATACCGAAGTGAGAACGCAGGCTGGAGCCGGTATTACAATGCAACTTGCGTAGTTTGTATTGCGCCACCGTGTGAAGGAAGGCCCATAAACCCATTAGGGTTCTTGTGCATTGACAATATGGGCGGTGGGTTCGATGATTCTACCTGCAGACATATAATGAATATTCTCGGAAACTTGCTGCACTACTCAATGTGGATGACCGCAGAAATAGCACATAGGAAGGGAAAGGACGATGACGACCCAGCCTGAACGCGCTGTATCCGTTCGATCAGTAACTCTATGCCTGGATCAGTTGGGCTATCGGTCTGTTCAACGAGATGGCCAGGAGCAGGTTGAACCCGTTAATCGTGATATTCAATTAATGTTCGCGAAATCTCTGGCCAGATTCCGGCAGCGATAACGCTCGGGTACTCGCTTTCTC
>JAXDPG010000437.1:0-3694 GCA_034668485.1 Sphingomonadales bacterium | reverse complement strand
AGGAGGCCGAGCTCGCGGAAGCTTCGGCAGTCGTCGCCCGCGAAGATGAAATGATCGGTGAGCCGGATCCCCAGCGCGGCGCCGGCGTCGGCGAGGCGCCGCGCCGCGTCCCGATCCTCCTCGGTCGGAAGGGCGTCGCCGCCCGGCCGGTGGCGCGCGACGATCACCGCCACCGCGCGGACCCTCAGCGCCGCCGCGAGGATGTCGCGGACCGGCAGCCCGGCCGGATCCGCGTCGGCGACCATGGTGCCGAGCAGGCGCCGCTCGTCGTCGAGGTGGAGCACCGCCACCGACTCGCCCTCCCGCGCGGCGAAATGGGGAGCGAGCAGTTCGGCCGCCTGGCGCGCCGTATCCACGGTCATGCGCCGAGCTTGCCAAGCCGGCCCGGCTTAGGCTCCAGCGAATATGTTCAATTTAGAGCCATACCCGGCGCTTTCCGGAGACTCAGCCCTTGAAGCCCTGCGCCACCACATACCATTCGGATGAGCCCTTGCGGCTGGCGGGGGGCTTGGCGTGCTTGACGCTGGCGAAGCGCCGCTTCAGCTCGGCCACCAGATGGCTGTCGGCACCGCCGGCCAGGACCTTGGCGACGAAGGCGCCGCCGGGCCGAAGCACCTCGCCGGCGAAGTCGAGACCCGCCTCGACCAGGGCCATGGTGCGCAGATGGTCGGTCTGCGGATGTCCGACGGTGTTGGCCGCCATGTCGGAGAGGACGAGGTCGGCCGGGCCGCCCAGCGCCTCGCGCAGCCGTTCGGGCGCCTCGTCGGCGAGGAAGTCGAGGTGGAGCAGGGCCGCGCCGTCGATCGGGTCGGTGGGCAGAAGGTCGATCCCGACCACCGCCGCCTTCGGCACGCGTTTGCGGACCACCTGGGTCCATCCTCCGGGCGCGACTCCGAGATCGACCACCCGCTCCGCGCCCTTGAGGAAATGGAAGCGGTCGTCGAGCTCGATCAGTTTGTAGGCGGCGCGCGAGCGATAGCCCTCGGCCCGGGCGCGCTTGACGTAGGGATCGTTCAATTGCCGCTCGAGCCACTTGGTCGAGCCGACCTTGCGGCCCTTCGCGGTCTTGACCCGGGTCACCACGGGGAGAATCCTCCCCGAGCTTGCTCGGGGAGGGGGACCACCCGCAGGGTGGTGGACGGGTAATCGGAACAGGCCTCGTCGGCTACCCCTCCACCAGGCTTCGCCTGGTCCCCCTCCCCATCTGCGATGGGGAGGATATTCACAATTTATGCCCGTCGCGGGCCATCAGCGAGCGCAATATGCCCTCCCGGATGCCGCGGTCGGCGACGCCCAGGGTCTGCGCGGGCCAGATGTCCATGATCGCCTCGAGGATCGCGCAGCCGGCGACGACCAGATCCGCCCGCTCGGCGCCGATGCAGGGAAGCTCGGCCCGCTCGGCGAAGCTCATCCCCGACAGCATCCGGTTGACCGAGCGCATCGAATCGACCGGCATCATCAGCCCGTCGACGGCGCGGCGGTCGTAGCTCGGCAGGGCGAGGTGGACGCTGGCCAGAGTGGTCACCGTGCCGCTGGTCCCGAGCAGCCGGATGTTGCCGTCGCGCGGCGGCAGCAGCTCGGCGAACCGGCGGAAGGCGTGGCGCACCCTTTCCTTCATCCGACCGTAGGCGGCGAGCCGTTCGGCGGTGTCGGCGAAGTCGCGGCCTTCGCTTTCGGTCAGCGAGACCACGCCCCAGGGCGCGCTCCACCAGCATTTGATCTTGGGCGTGCCCTCGCCGTCCGTGTCGATCAGGATCAATTCGGTCGAGCCGCCGCCAATGTCGAAGATGAGAGCCGGCGCATCGCCCGGCTCGAGCAGACGATGGCAGCCGAGCATGGCGAGCCGCGCCTCCTCCTCGGGCGAGATGATCTCGAGGCAGATGCCGGTCTCGCAGCGCACCCGCTCGACGAAGTGGCGGCCGTTGACGGCGCGGCGGCAGGCCTCGGTGGCGACCGAGCGGGCCAGCGAGACGTGGCGCCGCTTCAGCTTCTCGGCGCAGACCGAGAGCGCCGCCACCGCCCGGTCCATCGCCGCGTCGGCGATCCGGCCGCTGGCCGCCAGCCCCTCGCCGAGCCGGACGACCCGCGAGAAGGCGTCGATGACGACGAAGCCGTCGTCCGCCGGCCGGGCGATCAGCAACCGGCAATTGTTGGTGCCTAGATCGAGCGCTCCGTAGGTGTGGCGAGGAGAACGGAAAGTGCGCTGCGCAAGCGCGTGCGTCGCGATTTCGGCCGGATCGGGTACCGGCGGGAGCGGGGCCGTAGCAACCTGCTGCGCCATTTGCGGTGACACTCTTTTTCTCGTTCCGGAAGCCGAAGCCGCCGGTGACTTGTCCCCTTCGTACCGTGCGCGGGGTGCATCGGCAAGGGCACCGCCCCGGCGCGGGATTTCATCCGGATATAATTGACGGACTATTTTTACCCGGATATATAGCTTGCCAAAGGAGGCATGAGATGGACGCAGTGACCGCTTTCCTCGGCGACCGCATCGTCGCTCAAGGCGAACGCATCGCGGTAACCCGCGCGCTCGAGGAACGCTACCCGGCCGACCTGGGCGCGATCCGGGTCTTCGAGGATGGCAGCGGCCGTCTCGTCGACCTCGATTATTGGGATGCGGCGGCTTCGGCGCCGGCCCCGCCCCGCCGCCGCGGGCGGCCGAGCCTGGGCGTGGCGGCGCGCGAGGTGACCTTGCTGCCGCGCCACTGGGAGTGGCTGTCGCGGCAGTCCGGCGGCGCGTCCGCCGCGATCCGCCGCCTCGTCGAGCAGGCCAGCCGGCAAGGCGCGGCGCCGCGGGAGAAACGCGACGCCGCCTATCGCTTCCTGTCGCACATGTGCGGCGACCGCCCCGGCTACGAGGAGGCGCTGCGCGCCCTCTACCGCGGCGACGGCGAACGCTTCCGCATCCTCGTCGAGCCTTGGCCCGAGGCGATCCGCGACTATGCCGCGGCGCTGCTGGCCTAAGGGCCCTATTGCCCGTCCGCCTCCGCCGCCTGGGCGTTGCCGGCCTCCTGCATCGCGTTCTGCACGTCGGCGCCGTTCTCCGCGGCGTTGCGCAGGACGTCGGCGGCTTCGGGGGTGCTCTGGTCCGCCGCCCGATCGAGCGCGGCGGCGTTCCTGTCGGCGGAGCTCTCCCGGCCGCAACCGGCCAGGATGAGGAGCGCCGCCATAGGCAGGAATTTCATCGGTCGGCTCCTCGCTTGCGATCCCCGGCGTCAACGTGGCCCGAGGCCGAGGGTTGCGGCGGTGCAACAGGCGCCCATAAATTAACCATGGTGCGTTTTTTTGCGATTTCTCAACTTCCTTGCTTGATAAACGGGGGTCGTGAACCCGCTCGACGACCTCGCCATATCCAAGCTGTTCTCGCCGGTGGCGGGATGGGCGGAGCATCGCCTCGGCCTCGGCCAGTGGCGGATCGCCCTCGAATGCCTGAACGGCCACGTCGCCTTCTACCTCGCCGGCCTCGCTTTCTCGCTCACCGGCAAGGAAGCGGCCGACGGCACCTTCGCCAGCCTGCTGGTCGCGCTCGCCTGGCTGCTGCTGATGGAGGCGGTTCGGCGGGTGGCCTACCGCCAGGCCGGATCCTCGCTCGGCGTCCAGACCGCCCGGATGCGCGAATGGCATTTCCGGCTGATCCTGCTGGTTTCGCTTCCGCTCAGCGTCTCGCGCATCGATGGGACGGCGACGGCCTGCTACA
>JAXDPG010000436.1:0-2661 GCA_034668485.1 Sphingomonadales bacterium | reverse complement strand
CCAGCCCGGGCTGGCGATCGTCGAAGGGGAAGCGACGGCGCTCGCGCTCGACGGCCGGCGCGTGACCGGCCTCACCCTCGCGGACGGCACCGCGCTCGGGGCCAGGGCGGTGATCCTCGCCACCGGGACCTTCCTCGGCGGCAAGCTCCACTTCGGAATGGCCAGCCGTCCCGGCGGCCGGGTCGGCGAGCGGGCCGCGACGGCGATGGCGGCGCAATTGCGCGAGCTCGGCCTTCCGCTCGCGCGCCTCAAGACGGGCACCCCTCCGCGGCTCGACGGCCGCACCATCGACTGGGCCGCGCTCGACCGGCAGGACTCCGATGGCGACGGCTGGACGATGTCCACGCTGACGCCCGCGCGGCCGGCGCCGCAGCTCTTCTGCGCCATCACCCGCACCAATGCGGCGACCCACGCGCTGATCCGCGCCAGCCTCGACCGGTCGCCGCTCTTCTCGGGCCAGATAGAGGGGATCGGACCTCGCTACTGTCCGTCGATAGAGGACAAGGTCCACCGCTTCGGCGAGCGCGACGGCCATCAGGTCTTCCTCGAGCCGGAAGGGCTCGACGATTCAACCGTCTATCCCAACGGCATCTCCACCTCGCTCCCGGCCGACGTCCAGCTGGCGATGGTGCGGACGATGGCGGGGCTCGAGCGGGCGAACATCGTCCAGCCCGGCTATGCGGTTGAATACGATCATGTCGACCCGCGGATCCTCGACTCTTCGCTGGCGGTCCGGGCCGAGTTCGCCGAAGGCCTTTACCTGGCCGGCCAGATCAACGGGACGACCGGCTATGAGGAAGCCGCCGCGCAGGGCCTCGTCGCCGGGCTCAACGCCGCCGCCTGGGTGGCGGACAAGCCGCCGCTGCTGTTCGACCGAAGCGAAAGCTATATCGGAGTGATGGTCGACGACCTCGTCCTCCAGGGCGTGACCGAGCCGTACCGGATGCTCACCGCCCGCGCCGAATATCGGCTGCGGCTGCGCGCCGACAATGCCGAGGCCCGGCTCACTCCGAAGGCGATCGCCGCCGGCTGCGTCTCGCCGGCTCGGGAAGACCATTTCCGCCGTCAGACTGCCGGGCGCGAGGCGCTCGAGCTGATTCTCTCCCGGCCGCTCGGCGCGCAGGCGCTGCGCGAGGCGGGAGCCGAGGTCGACGGCGCCCCGCGGCCCCTGACCGAGTGGCTCCGCTTCCCGCAGGTCGGCGCCGGTGTCCTGCCCAGGCTAGAGCCCTCGCTCGCGCAATTCGCCGGCGCAATTCTCGACCAGGCGATCGAGGATCACCGCTACGCGCCCTATGTCGAGCGGCAGCGGGCGGAAATCGCCCGCCTCCGCTCGGACGAGGCGATGCGGATCCCCGCCGACCTCGATTTCGCGCTCGTCCCGGGCCTTTCCGGCGAGATGGTCGAGCGGCTCAGCGCTGCGCGGCCGGAGACGCTCGGCGCGGCCCGGCGCCTGCGCGGCGTCACCCCGGCCGCCTTGGCCGCGATTCTCGTCCATTCGCGTCGCGAAAAGCCGCGTGAAGTTGCGTAATGTGGCGTGAATGAACGAAATCGAGGCCCGCGCCGCCCTTGATGTTCCACGTGAAACATTGGAGCGGCTGGAGGCGTTCGCGGCCTATTTGCAGAGGGAGAATGAGCGCCAGAACCTCGTGTCGCGAGGCTCCTTGGAGCATTTGTGGCAGCGCCATATCCTCGATTCGGCGCAACTGGTTCGATTCGCTCCACCGCATTGCGCCACTTGGCTCGACCTGGGCAGCGGCGCCGGCTTTCCGGGCCTGCTCGTCCCGCTCTTCCACCCGGCCACAGTCGTCTTGGTCGAATCACGCCGGCTGCGCGCCGAGTTCCTTCGCGCCGCAGCATCGCTTCTCGGCGTCCCAGCACGGGTCGAGGTCGTTCCCGCCCGCCTCGAAACCGTTCCGGCCCGGCCGGTCGACGTGATCAGCGCCCGCGCCTTTGCGCCGCTGCCCAGGCTGCTCGCTTTGGCCGAGCGTTTTTCCTCGCCGGAGACGGTCTGGATCCTGCCCAAGGGCCGAAGCGCCAAGTCCGAACTGGAAGCGGCGCGATCTTCGTGGCAGGGTGATTTCCGTCTCGAACCCAGCCTCACCGACGCCGACGCCGGCATCGTCGTGGCCACCCGGGTTCGCCGCAAATCGAGGGGAAGACGTTGATCCGGATCGCCGTGGCCAATCAGAAAGGCGGGGTCGGCAAGACGACGACGGCGATCAACCTCGCCACCGCGCTCGCCGCCACCGGCTGGCGCGTGCTGCTCATCGATCTCGACCCGCAGGGCAATGCCTCGACCGGCCTCGGCATCGGCCACGCCCTTCGCGACCGCTCCAGCTACGACGTCCTGACCGGCGGCGTGGCGGTCGAGGAGGCGGTGGTGCCGACCAAGGTGCCGCGGCTCGACCTGGTGCCGGCGACGGTCGACCTGTCCGGCGCCGAGATCGAGCTGGTCGCGCTCGAGGAGCGCACCCACCGGCTCGATTATGCGCTCGGCGCCGCGCCGGCGCGCTGGGACGTCTGCCTGATCGACTGCCCGCCGAGCCTCGGGCTGCTGACCATCAACGCCCTCGTCGCGGCCCAGTCCATCCTCGTCCCGCTCCAGACAGAATTCTTTGCATTAGAAGGACTTAGCCAGCTTCTGCAGACGATCGAGCGGAT
>JAXDPG010000435.1:0-4130 GCA_034668485.1 Sphingomonadales bacterium | reverse complement strand
GCCGAGCCCGGCGGTGACGGCGGCGGCGAGGCCGCTCCCCTCTCGCTCGGGGAGGACCAGGGTCAGAGCGCCCGGCCAGAAGGCGACGGCGAGGATTCGCGCGGCCTCGGAGAAGAGGGCGTAAAGTTCGGCCTGTTCGAGGCTCGCGACGTGGACGATCAGCGGATTGAAGGCGGGGCGGCCCTTGGCGGCGTAGATCCGCGCCACCGCCTCGGCGTCGGTCGCGTCGGCGGCCAGTCCGTAGACCGTCTCGGTCGGCACCGCCACCGGCTCGCCGGATCGGATCAGCCGCGCCGCCTCGGCGATCGCCTCGGCGCCGACCGGCACGACACGAGTGTTTTGCGCGTCCACACGCCCGCGCTATAGCCCCCGTTCCAGCCGCGCAACGTTTCCGGGAGCGCCATGACCTATTCGCCGCCCGTCGCCGAGCAGCGCTTCGTGCTCGAGCATATTGCCGGCATGGCCGAGCTCGCGCGCGACAACGCCTATGCCGAGGCGACGCCGGACCTGGTCGACGCCATCCTCGAAGGGGCGGGCGCGTTCGCCGCCGGCGAGTTCGCGCCGCTCAACCGGGTCGGGGACGAGGTCGGCGCCCAATGGACCCCCGAAGGCGTGATCATGCCGCCCGGCTTCCGCCAGGCCTATGCCGCCTATGTCGAGGGCGGCTGGGGGACTCTGGCGGGTCCGCCGGACCATGGCGGCCAGGGGCTGCCGCTGGTGCTGGCGACGGTGGTGATGGAGGATCTCGGCGCCGCCAACATGGCCTTCTCGCTGGTGACGATGTTGAGCGCGGGCGCGGTCGAAGCGCTGCGCCACCACGGCTCGCCCGAGCTGCAGGCGCAATGGCTGCCGAGGCTGGTGACCGGCGAATGGACCGGGACGATGAACCTCACCGAGCCGCAGGCGGGCTCCGACGTCGGCGCTCTCAAGAGCCGGGCGGAGCCGGCCGGCGACGGCAGCTGGCGGATCGTCGGCCAGAAGATCTTCATCACCTTCGGCGATCACGATTTGGCCGGGAATATCGTCCATCTCGTGCTGGCGCGCACGCCGGGCGCGCCGCCGGGGACGAAGGGCATCTCCCTGTTTCTGGTACCGAAGGTCCTGGCCGACGGGTCCGCCAACGACCTTAGATGCGTGTCGATCGAGCACAAGCTCGGCATCCACGCCTCGCCGACCTGCGTGATGGCCTTCGGCGACCGGGGCGATTGCCGCGGCTGGCTGATCGGCGACGAGAATGCGGGCATGCGGGCGATGTTCACGATGATGAACAATGCCCGTTTGAACGTCGGACTTCAGGGCGTGTCGATCGGCGAGCGGGCGACCCAGGCGGCGATCGCTTACGCCGCGCAGCGTGTGCAGGGCGTGCGCGAGGGGCGCCCCGCCGCGATCATCGATCACCCCGACGTTCGGCGGATGCTGCTGCGGATGACCGCGCTCACCCAGGCGGCGCGGGCGCTTTGCTATTATGCGGCGGGGCAGACCGACCGCGGCAGCCTCGGCGACCGGGCGGCGCAGGCGCGGGCGGACCTGCTGACGCCTCTGGTCAAGGCCTATGGGACCGATGTCGGCTGCGAGGTGGCGAGCCTCGGCGTCCAGGTCCATGGCGGCATGGGCTTCGTCGAGGAGACCGGTGCCGCTCAGCATTATCGCGATATCCGAATCAGCCCGATCTACGAGGGGACCAATGGCATTCAGGCGGCGGATCTGGTCGGCCGCAAGCTGGGTCTGGAGGGCGGCGAGACGCTTCGACGCCTGCTCTCGGAGATCCGGGCGGACGCCGGCGAGGGGCCGCTGGCGGAGCTGGCGGATGTTGGCGAAAGTGCCGCGGAGCGTCTGTCGGGCATGGCGGCGGACGACCGGCTGGCGGGATCCTATCCGTTCCTCACCTTGCTCTCGACCCTGGTGTGCGGGTGGCTGATGAAGCGGCAGCTGGATGTGCTGAAATCGCCGGAAATCGCCGAAAATCGACAGTTTACGGCGACCAAGCGGGCAGCCTGCCTTTATTATCTCGAGCATGTCGTGCCGGAAGCGGCCGGACTGGTCGCCCAGGCGACGGCGGGAGCGGCGCTGTTCTATGGCGATGACGCCCCGTTCGCGCTCTGAACGCTCGGGGTGAAGCCCAAGTCAATGTTTTAGCAAGACTTTTTTCAACAAAAAGGTAGCGTTTCGGGACTAACCCGGCTATGAACGGGTGGGCCCTGGGGGCCATCGATCGCACCGGAGTAAATTCAAAGTGACCCTTGCCTATGAGCAGAGGGGCGGGGAAATTCTCGCCAATACGACCACCGCCGGCCACCAGGACGGCGCCGAGATCGCCTATTTGAGCGACGGCCGTTTCGTGATCGTCTGGCGCGACGCAAGCGCGAGCGGCGGCGATACCAGCGGCACCTCGATCCGGGGCCAGATCTTCAACGCCGACGGCAGCAAATCGGGCGCGGAGTTCCTCGCCGATACGGTGACCGCGGGCGATCAGCTTTATCCGGGCGTCACCGCGCTGACCGGCGGGGGCTTCACGGTCTTCTGGACGACGGCGTCCGACGTCAAGGCCCAGGTCTATGATTCGGCCGGCGCCCGAATCGGCGGCGAGCTGCTGGTGGGCTCCAACCCGGCCCTGTCCCAATACACCCCGGAAGCGGCCCCGCTCGCCGACGGCGGCTTCATCCTTACCTGGATGGACCAGACTCCCACCCTTGACGGCGAGATCAGGGCGCAGCGCTTCGACTCGACCGGCGCCACGGTCGGTGCCGAGATCGCGGTCAACAGCTCGACCAACAGCCGGCAGGGCAGCCCGGCGGTCGCCCTGCTCAGCGACGGCGGCTTCGTGATCGTTTGGGAGCACGGCTTCATGGACGTGAAGGGGCAGAGGTTCGACTCGTCGGGCAATCCGGTGGGCGCCGAGTTCGCCGTCAACACCACCACCGACGGCGATCAGGCGCATCCGGCGGTCGCGGGCCTGGCCGGCGGCGGCTTCGTCGTCGTTTGGGAAGACGGCTCGGAATCCGCCGCGACCGGCGGCCCGGGCATACGCGCCCAGATGTTCGACTCGAGCGGAGCGGCGCTCGGCGGCGAGATCGTCGTCCATGTCGAAAGCTCCAACACCCAGTCCGGCCCGTTCGTGACCGGTCTCGCCGACGGCGGCTTCGCGGTCACCTGGACCGACACCAGCCGCCTCGGCCTCGACACCAGCGGCAACGGCGTCAAGGCCCGCCTGTTCGACTCGACCGGGGCCGCGACCACCGGCGAGTTCCTCGTCGCCACGGCGACCGCCGGAAGCCAATATGCGACCGCCATTGCCGCCTCGGCGGACGGATTCACCTCGGTATGGGCGGATCTCAGCGGCGTCGGCGGCGATTCGAGCGGCTCGAGCGTCAAGTTTCAGCGCTTCGTCGCGAGCCCGGCCACCGACGGCGCCGACACGATTTCGGGAACCGAAGGCCTTGACGTGATCCACGGCTACGGCGGCGACGACACGCTGACCGGCCTCGGCGGCGACGACCGGCTCGACGGCGGTGACGGCGGAGACACTCTGGACGGCGGCACGGGCAACGATACATTGAACGGCGGCCTGGGCGACGACAGCCTCGACGGCGGCGCCGGCCATGACACGATCGCCGGCGGGGCGGGCATCGACCATCTCGTCGGCGGCGGCGACGACGACAGCCTCGACGGCGGCGACGATTCCGACGTCCTCGACGGCGGCGACGGCGGCGACTCGCTCGCCGGCGGCGCCGGCGACGACCAGCTGCAGGGCGGTGCCGGCAATGACAGCCTCGACGGCGGCGCCGGCAATGACAGCCTCGACGGCGGCGACGGCGACGACCGCCTGACCCATGTCGCGGATTCCGCGGCGGGCGGATCGGATCTGGCCGCGGGCGGCGCGGGCAGCGACACGCTGGTCGGCGATTATCGGGCCCTCGCGGTCGCGGTGACCATGGGGGCGCCCCAGCCCGACGGCGTCGGCGGCTGGTCCGGAAGCATCGCCACGGCCGCCGGCCATCAGCTGAGCTTCACCGGCATCGAGCTGTTCTCGCTAACCGGCGGCTCGGCCGCCGACATCCTCATCGGCGCGGCCGGCAATGACAGCCTCTCCGGCCTCGGCGGCAACGACCGGCTCGAAGGCGGCGACGGCA
>JAXDPG010000434.1:0-3622 GCA_034668485.1 Sphingomonadales bacterium | reverse complement strand
CGGATCAGCCGCGCCGGCATCGATCGCAGCCGGCCGCTGAGCATCGGGCGAACCCGCGCCTATGGCTCGATCGCCGCGCGGATCGCCGGCCTCTACCGCCGGCCCGGGCTCGGCGACGGGCCGGTCCACCACGCCATCCGCAATTTGCCGTTCGGCCGCATCCTCGTCCAGGCGGCGGGCGGCGATCTGCCGCGAGGGCGGGTCGACCGCTACCGAATCTGGCTCCAGGCGAGCGAGCGGCCGCTGTTTGGAGCCCGCTGATCATCACGGAAGGAATTCGCCATGTATCTCCGCAACCCGCCCCGCCGAACCGCCTGGGAGGATCTCGAAGCTTTGGTCCTGGAAGAAGTGGAGGCGCTCAGCAGGCCGTCCCCCGCGGTCGAAATCGTCGCGCCGCCGTTCGCATGCGACGAGGATTTCCTCGCCCGTGCCTCGGCCTATTTCGCCGGGCACGACGACCCCGAAGGGCTTCTCGAGCGGCTGTGCAGCCTGCCCGGACTGCTCTGCCCGGAAGCGTCGCCGGAGTCCAAGCCGGAGAGCGACTCCGCCGAAGCCGCCCACCCGGCCCCTCCCGACGGCGACCAGGGACCCGCGGCATGACCGACCCCAATCGCGATTTCATCCCGTTCGCGCTCGACCGTCTCGCCGACGAAGCGGATTATGCCGTGGTCGGGCCGACCGACGGCCGGGCCCGGGTGCTCCATACCAACGCCTTCCCGTACAGCGCGGTCTGCCAGATCGAGCGCGACTTCGGCGACGGCCGGCTGACGGGTTGCACCGCCTTTCTGATCGGACCGACCCGCCTGCTCACCGCCGCGCACTGCATCGCCAGCCCGATCAGGCAGCGGCTCGGCCTGCCCAGCCAGGCGGTCCGCATCCGGGTCACGCCCGGCCGCGCCTCGCGCTCGGCGCGGCCGTTCGGATGGCAATGGGCCAAGGCCTGGCGGCCCAATCCGGCCTATCGCCGCAGACCGTCGGCCGAGAACGATTACGGCGTGATCGATCTCGAGCGGCCGTTCACGCCGTCGCCGGGCTTCTTCCGCCTGTGGGCGCCGCCGCGCGAGGCGCTGGAGCGGCTCCGTGGCAACCGGCTCGTCCACATCTCGGGCTATCCGGCGGACAAGCCGCCGGGCACGCAATGGGAGCATGCCGAGCGGCTCGACCGCATCAGCGAGCGCCAGCTCTTCTACAGCGTCGACACCTGCCCGGGACATAGCGGCGCGCCGGTGTGGGTCCAGCGCGCCCGCGGCGCCGCGCCCGAAGTCATCGCCATCCACACCGCCGGTCCGGCACCGCACGCCGGCGGCCCCTGGGGCTGCCGGCCGGGCGTGCCGCTGGCGCCCGCCGGCCTGTTCAACCGCGGCGTCAGGCTGACCGGTCCAATTCTGCGCTCCATTGAATCGAGATCTGGCGGGTGAAGCAACGTGAAAGATCGCAGTGAGAAGCATTTCGGTTCAGTTTTTACTGCCCAAAGTCGAAGGAAACGTGATACCTTGGATCTCTTGTGTGCGCATACATACGCCAACCGTAACCGCCACGCCCGTGGCGGCGATCTTCGATGGTGCATCCAGTGGGGGGCTGCATGACTCGAACCGGAGGCTTTGCCGAACGGGCGGCCAGCCCATGAGCACGCAATCGCGACCCGCGGCCCCGGCCTCAGCCCGGACGCGGCGCCCGGACCTGGGCGCCTTATCCGAGATGCTCCATCCGTCCCGCTTCGTCGTCGACGGCCATTCCTTCATTGCCGTCCCGCAAAGGTCCCGCGACTGTGCGGGGCGCGACGATTGCGCGATCGAGCAGGGCGCGATCGTCGTTGGCCGGATCGCCTGGTCCGGCAGGCGCTATCTCGTCTACGACGCAAAGCAGGCCGTCGCCGCCCGCAGCGACGCGCTCTCGGTCGCGGAGATCCTCACCAAGCGCGAGCTCCAGGTCGCCTTGCTGATCGGCGAGGGCAAATGCGACAAGGAGATTGCCCGTAATCTGGGGATCAGCGGCTACACTGTGCGCGAGCATATCCGGCGCATCTTCGCCAAGCTCAAGATCGGCCGGCGTTCCGCAATTGTCGCCTGTGTGCTCCGCTAGGGCCCGTACTCAATACCCGCAATGGGCGACCGCGAAGCGGCGGGCGGCTTTTGGGCCAGGGCTGCGTCCCTCGTCGGTCACGATGCAGCCCTGCCCCAAAATCCGCTCCGTCACGACCGTTGCGGGTATTGAGTACGGACCCTAGGCCGACCGGACGAGTCATTGAAGAATGGTGGACGCACCAGGGCTCGAACCTGGGACCCGCTGATTAAGAGTCAGCTGCTCTACCAACTGAGCTATGCGTCCGCGGCCTTGGCGGCGAAGCGGCCATCTAGGGGCGGAGGCGGCGGAATGCAACCGCGCGCCAGTGGCTGTCCAGTCATTGCGAGCGCAGCGCGGCAATCCAGTTCTGCGCTTGCCGGCGGCCCGGCCCTTCAATGGTCCCCCGTCACCGCGGCCAGCTCGTTGCCGGCGGGGTCGAGGAAATGGAAGCGGCGGCCGCCGGGAAAGGCGAAGACCGGGCGGACGATGCGGCCGCCGGCGGCTTCGACCGCGGCCAGCGCCGCCTCGAGGTCGGGGACGTCGATCACCGGCAGCGGCGCCTTCGTCGCTTCGGCGGCGTCGGCCTGGAGGCCGAGATCGGTATCGCCGGTCATCGTCGCCGCATAGGTCGGGCCGAAGCCGGTCAGGCTCCAGCCGAACGCGGCTTCGTAAAAGGCCCTGGCGGCGCCGATGTCGCCGACCGGCAGCTCGACATAGTTGAACCGCGCCATTGCGATGCTCCTTTTTCGCTTCCGTCGCCCCAGCGAAGGCTGGGGCCCCCGGGGTGAAGAACGCGGCGGTTTTCACTCCCCGGGATCCCGGCCTTCGCCGGGATGACGCAGCGCCTCAATAGCGCCTGAGCAGCCCCGACAGCCGGCCCTGGATTCGGACCTGGTCGGGCCGGTAGCGCTGCGGGTCGTAGCGCCGGTTGGCGGGATCGAGGCGGATCATCTGGCCTTCCTTGCGGTAGGTCTTCAAGGTCGCCTCATTGTCGTCGATCAGGGCGACCACGATCTCGCCGTCGCGGGCGACGTCGGTCTTGCGGATCAGCGCATAGTCGCCGTCCAAAATGCCTTCGTCGACCATCGAATCGCCGGCCACTTCGAGCGCATAATGCTCGCCCGGGCCGAGCAGGGCGGCGGGGACGGGGAGGGTGGTCTGCCCCTCCAGCGCCTCGATCGGCATGCCCGCGGCGATGCGGCCGTGAAGCGGCAGCTCGATGACGTCGTTGGCGGCCGGCGGCGCCGTCGCCGGCGTCCTGGGCAAAGCGGCCGCGCCGGCCTGGGCGTCGGGCAGGCGCAGCACTTCGAGCGCCCGGGCCCGGTTCGGAAGCCGACGGATGAAGCCGCGCTCCTCGAGCGCCGAGATCAGGCGGTGAACGCCCGATTTCGATTTCAGCGCGAGCGCGTCCTTCATTTCCTCGAACGAGGGGGAGATGCCGCTCTCGGCGAGGCGGGCCTGGATGTAGGTGAGAAGCTCACTTTGCTTGCGGGTCAGCATGTCGAACGATCCCCTTAGGTACGTATAAGGAACGTGTAGGGAACGTTACGGGGGTTGT
>JAXDPG010000433.1:0-7320 GCA_034668485.1 Sphingomonadales bacterium | reverse complement strand
GGCGACCTGCGCGCGGCCGAGCGCACCTTCCAGCAGATCGCCCAGGTCGCCGGCCGCGCCGGGCGCGGCGAGAAGCCGGGGCGGGTGCTGGTCCAGACCCACGAACCCGGCGCAGCCGTGATCGAGGCCCTGGTCAGCGGCGACGCCGAGAGCTTCTATGCCGCCGAGACCCAGGCCCGGCGCGAGGCGGCGATGCCCCCCTTCGGACGCCTGGCCGGGATCGTCGTCTCGTCCGAGGATCTGGCCGAGGCGACCGAGGCGGCGCGGGCGATCGGCCGGGCGGCGCCGCGGGTGGAGAACATGGCCGTCTTCGGGCCGGCGCCGGCGCCGCTCGCCATGCTTCGCGGCCGCCACCGCCAGCGCCTGCTCGTCCACGCCGCCCGAGCGGTCGACATGCAGGACGTGATCCGCGACTGGCTCGGCAAGCTGAGCTGGCCGCGCGGCGTCCGGGTGGCGGTGGACGTCGACCCCTATTCCTTCCTTTAGAAAATTCGTGGCTATACGAAGGTCGGATAATCGGGGTGCATTGCTTCCAATGTCCGCCAAAATCGGCTAAGCGCCTGCCGCCCAAGGAAAATCGGGGGTAGGGATGATGAACTGGTTGATCAAGCTGGCCTGGCTGGCGCTGCTCGCCTGCGTGCCGGCGGCCGCGCGCGCCGAGTGGAAGGAAGCGACGACGACGAACTTCGTCGTCTATGCGGAAGGCGGCGAGGCGCAGCTGCGCGAGTTCGCGACCAAGCTCGAGAAGTTCAACTTCGTGCTTCGCGCCTATCACGGGGTCACCGCCCCGCCGAGCCCGATCAAGCTCAAGGTCTACCTGTTCCCAACCATCGCTGCGGTCGGAAAGATGGCCGGCGGCGAGGGCGTGGCCGGCTATTACGTCCCCCGCGCCCGCGGGCTGATGATGGTCGGGACGCGCAGCCGCCCCCCGGGCGCGGTCAATGCGCGCAGCGGGCCCGATTATGCCGAGATCGATTCGGAGAGCATCCTGCTCCACGAATATACCCACCATTTCATGTTCCAATATTTCCCGGCCGCCTACCCGACCTGGTACAGCGAGGGCTTCGCGGAATTCTGGGGCGCGACCAACATTCTCCCCAACGACGTCGTCGAGGTCGGCCAACCGGTCGATTACCGCTACGGCTCGTTCGTGTTCAACCGCTGGCTGCCGGTCAGGAAGCTGCTCACCGCGCAGAGCTATGCCGACGTGCCGGAGCTCGACCTCCTCTACGCGGAGGGCTGGCTGCTGGTCCGCTCCACCTTCGACGATGCCAGGCAGACCAAGCAGCTTCAGGCCTATCTGAAGGCGATCAATGGCGGGGCCAGCTACGAACAGGCGATGAACGACGCCTTCGGGGATGTCGGCGGCCTCGACAGCCGGCTTCACCAATATGCCGGGAAGGGCAAGTTCACGGTGCTGCGCCTGCCGTTCAGGAAGATCGAGGTGGGCCCGATCGCGATCCGTTCGGTGAGCCCCGCCGAGGACGCGATGATGACGCTCTCGATCGAGCTCGGCCAGGGCATCCTCAAGCGCGAGGCGGCCGAGTTCGCGGGCAAGGTGCGCGCTGCGGCTGGCCGCTTCCCGAACGACCCCTTCGCCCTCGCTTTGCTCTCCGAGGCGGAGCGGCTGGCCGGCAATCACGACGCCGCCGCGGCTGCCGCGGATCGGCTCCTCGCCGCCGCGCCCGGGGATGCCCGGGGATTGCTGCAGAAGGCGCTTGCGGAGATGGCGCGGCTGAAGGCCTCTTCCTCGAAAGATGCCAAGGCCTGGAGTGAGGCCCGCCAGCTCCTCGTCCGTGCCAGCCGGGTCGCGGCGAACGACCCGCTGGTCCTCGAAGCCTTTTACGACAGCTACGCGGACCAGGGCCTGCTGCCCCCCGATGCGGCGCAGAGCGCCCTCTACAAGGCGATGGAACTCGCGCCGAGCGATTCCGACCTGCGCTACAAGGTCGCCGCGGACTTCGAGCGGCGCGACATGCTCGAAGAGGCCATCGCCATCATCCGCCCTGTCGCCTACGAGCTCCCGCACCGCAAGGGCGAGAGCGCCAAGGAGAAGAAGCGGCGCGAGGAACGCGAGGAGAAGAATCGCGGCGCCGGCGAGCAGAAGCGCGAAACCGCGCGCGAAATGCTGGCACGCCTGGAAGGCAGGCTGGCAAGGAAGAAGGCCGGCTGAGGCGGTGATGCGCCTGCTCTGCCTCGCCGCGCTCCTGCTCGGCCTGTCGTTGCTCGCCGCGCCGGCGCAAGCTGAATGGCGCGAGGCGAGCAGCAAGCATTTCCTCGTCTATTCGGAAGGCAGCGCCGAATCGCTTCGGGACTTCGCGACCAAGCTCGAAAAGTTCGACAAGGCGATGCGGACCCGGCTCGAGCTCGGCGACGTCGACCTCGGCCCGGCCAACCGGGTGACAGTCTACGTCGTCGCCGACTGGAATGCCGTCCAGCGCCTCGCACGCCAACCCAATTCCAACGTGGCCGGCTTCTACAGCGGCCGTGCCGGCGGCTCGATCGCCGTGGTGCCTCGAAGCGGCGGCGGCGACGGGCCCGGCGCGCTCGACCCGGCGATCATCCTCCTCCACGAATATTCGCACCACATCATGCTGCACAACGCGGCGATCGCCTATCCCGCCTGGTTCCGGGAGGGCTTCGCCGAGTTCAACTCGACCGCCCGCTTCGAGAAGGACGGCACGATCGGCTTCGGCGCGCCCGCCAACCATCGCGCCTGGGGCCTGCTCGGCATGAGCCCGCTGCCGATCGAGCTGATGTTCGACCCGAACCGACGCAAGCTCAGCCAGGCGGAATGGGAGGCGACCATCTACGGGCGTGGCTGGCTGCTCACCCATTATCTGATGTTCGAACAGAAACGGGTGGGACAGCTCGGCGCCTACATAAAGGCGCTCAACAGCGGCAAGGGCAGCCTGGAGGCAGCGCGGGCGGCTTTCGGCGACCTCAAGACGCTCGACAAGGAGCTCAAGGCCTATCTCAACCAGCGCCGAATCCCCTATATGCGCATCCGCGCCGAGCTGCTCGCCATCGAGCCGATCACGCTGAGGACTCTTCGCCCCGGCGAGGCGGCGATCATGGACCTGCGCATCCGCTCCGCGGTCGGAGTCACGGCCGAGGATGCCGGCCGGGTCGCCCGCGACATGGCCAAGGCGGCCGCCCCGTTCGCGAACGATCCAGCGGTACAGGCGGCGTTGGCGGAAGCGGAGTTCGACGCCAGGAACCTGGACGCCTCCGAGGCGGCCGCCGACCGCGCGCTCGCCGCCGAACCGAACAATGTCGATGCGCTGCTCTACAAGGCGCGCGTGGCGATGGCGCGGGTCCAGGCCGCGCCGCCGGGCGACGCCGCGGCCTGGGCGAAAGTGCGTCGCCTCATCGCTCAGGCCAACCGCGCCGATCCGAACGACGCCGAGCCGCTCATCCTCTTCTACCAGAGCTTCGCGGCGCAGGGCGTGAAGCCGACGCGCAACGCCGTCGAGGGCCTGATGGAGGCGTTCGAGCTGGCGCCGCAGGACACGGCGCTGAGGATGAACGCGGCCCGTCAGCTGCTCGTCGACGGCAAGACGGACGAGGCACGCGCCGCCTTGGCCCCGATCGCCTTCGACCCGCACGGCGGAGCGCTGGGCCAGGCGGTGGCGGCGATCATCGCCAAGCTCGAGGCCGGCGGCGCCACGGCGGCGCTCGAAGCCTGGGAGGCGGCCGTCAAGGCCGGCGAGAAGAAGCCCGACTGAGCGTCTGCTCAGCCCCGCCAGCCTTCGCGCTCGAGCAGCTCGGCCTTGCGCTCGAGGCCGTAGGCGTAGCCGCCCGGCGTGCCGTCGCCGCGGCGGGCGCGGTGACAGGGGATGAGCACGGCGATCTGGTTGGACCCGCAGGCGGTGCCCGCCGCCCGCACCGCGTGCGGCCGGCCGGCGCGTGCCGCCAGCGCCGCGTAGGAGAGGCTCTCGCCAGGCGGAATTCGGGCGAGCTCGCGCCAGACCGCCTCCTGGAAGGCGGTGCCGCGGACGTCGAGCGGGAGATCGTGGGGCCGCGCCGGCGCCTCGACCGCGGCGACGGCGCGCTCGACCAGATCGGCCATCGCGGCTCCGCCAGGCTCGATCGCCGCGTTGGGGAAACGGCGGCCGAGCTCCGCCTCGCCTTCGTCGAACGAGAGCCGGCAGATGCCGCGCGCCGTCGCGGCGACCAGCATCGTGCCGAGCGAGGTCTCGGCCGTCGCCCAGCTTATCGTCTCGCCGCGGCCACCGTCGCGCCAGCGCGTCGGGGTCATTCCGAGCCGGTCCTTGACGTCGGCGTAGAAGCGGCCCGGGCCGGAATAGCCGGAATCGTAAATGGCGTCGGTGACTCGGCCGTCGGCCGCAAGACTATCGGTCATGGCACGGGCTCGCTTTCCTCGGGCATAAGCGGCCGGCGTGACGCCGGTGGCGCGCTTGAACAGGCGGTGGAAATGGAAGGGGGAGTAGCCGGCGCGGGCGGCGAGCGCCTCGAGCGACGGCGGCTCCTCGGCGGTTTCGATCAGCCGAAGCGCCGCCGCGACCGCCGCCGCGTCGCGGCTGACCTCGTCGGGCCGGCAGCGAAGGCAGGCCCTGAGCCCGGCCGCCGCCGCCTCGGCGCCGGTGGCGAAGAAACGGACATTCTCGCGCCGCGGATGGCGGGCCGCGCAGGACGGCCGGCAATAGATGCCGGTGGTGAGGACGCCGGTGACGAAGCGGCCGTCCGCCGCCTTGTCGCGGGCGAGGACGGCGCTCCAGGCGGCGCCTTCGTCGAGAATCGAGTCGATCATCATGGCATTGGTCTAGCCGATGATCGCGGCGGACGCTTCCCGGCGCTTGCGCTCAAAGCAGGCGGCTAGGCGCGCTTCCTGCCGACCGCCACCCAATAAGGCTCGCCGTCGCTGAAGCGTATGTCTTCGAGGCCGCAGCGAGTCATCATCGCGACGATCTCGGGGCGGGTGAAGCGCTGCTCCAGCCGGGTCCCGAAGCGGTCGAGCGCGTCGGTCCGCATCGAATAGAAAGTCGAGTTGCGGTAGCTGTAGAGGGGCAGATTCTCGGCCCGGACGCCGGCGCCCTCGAGCAGGCGGGCGGCGCGCGCCAACGGGAAATACACGGCGGCGGCGAGGGCCGTGGTGACCGCCTTGCGGGCCCCGAACGGCAGCCGCGAGACTCCCTTGCGCACGACGTCGCTGGCCCGCCACACCGCGCGGAACCAGCCGGGCCGGTTGTCGAAGCCGTAATAGAGATAGACGAGGAACTGCGCCCCCGGCTTGAGCTTGCGGACGCAGTCGCGCATCGCCGCCTCGGTATCGGGGATATGGTGGAGCACCCCGAGGGAATAGCCGAAATCCTGGCTGCCGTCGGCCAGCGGGATGGCTTCCGAGGGGAAATTGTGGAAGCTGACATTGCTCTGTCCGGCGAGGTTGCGGCGAGCGACGGCAAGCGCCTCGGGGGCCGGATCGATGCAGTGCAGGTGGCCGACCCTCGGGGCGACGAGCCTGGCCCAGCGTCCCGAGCCGCAGCCGAGGTCGAAGCCTTCGCCGAGACCGTCGAACGAGAAGATCGAGAAATAGGCGTCGAACAGCCGCTTATATTCGTCCGGGCTCAAGGTGGATTGATCATATGCGGCCCACTCCTGGCCGAACCCCTTGACCGTCGCGGGATCGATGTTCGCTGATGTCGTCATGGCCGCCCCAATAGCAGAGAAAGGGGGGATCACAACCGCTTGGCCCGGGCTTCCCATGCGATCGGCGCCGGGGCGGTTGCATCGCAGCAAAGCCCCTGCTAGGGCGCCCGCGACCTTAGCCGGGGCGCCCGCGCGCGTCCCTTATCATAGGTCGGAAAATCCGATTTGGAGTATAGGCGCGCGTGGAGATTTCCGGCGGCATTCAGGCAAGCTTGGCGGGCAGATACGCCACTGCCTTGTTCGAGCTGGCCCGCGATCAGAGGCAGATCGAGGGGGTCGGCGCAAGCCTGGCGTCGCTAAAGGCGGCGCTCGCAGATTCGGAGGACCTGCGCGAGCTCACCACCAGCCCGCTGACCCGGCGCGACGACGCTCTGAAGAGCGTCGCGGCGGTCGCCGAGGCGATGCAGCTCGACCCGATCACCGCCAACTTCCTCGGCGTGCTCGCCCAGAACCGGCGGCTTGGCCAGCTCGGCGCGATCATCCGCAACTTCAACCTGCTCGCCGCCTTCCACCGCGGCGAAACCACCGCCGAGGTGACGTCCGCCCACCCGCTCGACGACCGCCAGGTGGAGGCCCTCAAGAGCAACCTCAAATCGCGTCTCGGCCGCGACGTGGCCGTTGATTTGACCCTCGATCCCACCATCTTGGGAGGGCTGGTCGTCAAGATCGGCTCCCAGATGATCGACGGCTCCATCCGCACCAAACTGAACAATCTCGCGCAAGCGATGAAAGGCTGAAAATGGACATCCGCGCCGCTGAAATCTCCAAGGTCATCCGCGACCAGATCGCGAACTTCGGCACCGACGCCGAAGTCTCGGAGGTCGGGACGGTGCTCTCCGTCGGAGACGGCATCGCGCGCATCTACGGACTCGACAACGTCCAGGCCGGCGAGATGGTGCAGTTCGCCAATAGTTCGGGGGGCGACATCAAGGGCATGGCGCTGAACCTCGAGGCCGACAATGTCGGGGTCGTCATCTTCGGCAACGACAGCGCGATCCGCGAAGGCGACACCGTCCGCCGCACCGGCACCATCGTCGACGTCCCCGTCGGCAAGGGCCTGCTCGGCCGGGTGGTCGACGGCCTCGGCAACCCGATCGACGGCAAGGGCCCGATCGAGGGCGCCGAGCTTCCCGAGAATCGCAAGCGCGTCGAGGTCAAGGCGCCGGGAATCATCCCGAGGAAGTCGGTGCACGAGCCCGTGCAGACCGGTTTGAAGGCGCTCGACGCGCTCGTCCCGGTCGGCCGCGGCCAGCGCGAGCTGATCATCGGCGACCGCCAGACCGGCAAGTCGGCGGTCGCGCTCGACACCTTCATCAACCAGCGCGACATCAACAAGGCCGGCGCCGAGAGCGAGAAGCTCTACTGCATCTACGTCGCCATCGGCCAGAAGCGCTCCACGGTCGCCCAGATCGTCCGAGCGCTCGAAGAGAATGGCGCGATGGAATATTCGATCGTCGTCGCCGCCACCGCCTCCGAGCCCGCCCCGCTCCAGTTCCTGGCGCCCTATACCGGCTGCACGATGGGCGAATATTTCCGCGACAACGGCATGCACGCCGTCATCGTCTACGACGATCTTTCCAAGCAGGCCGTCGCCTATCGCCAGATGTCGCTCCTCCTGCGTCGCCCACCGGGCCGCGAGGCCTATCCGGG
>JAXDPG010000432.1:0-3453 GCA_034668485.1 Sphingomonadales bacterium | reverse complement strand
ATCACCGGCCACGGCGCCCGCTGGCGCCGGTCGCGGTGCAGCGAGCGCGTGCGCTTCACTTGCTCCAGCTCGCGCTTAATCTTGGCCATGCGGTCGCGGATCAGCCGCCGGTCGGCCTCGATCTGGGTCTCGCCCGGGCCGCCGAGGAAGCCGAAGCCGCCGCGCTGGCGTTCGAGGTGGGTCCAGGACCGGACCAGCCGCCCCGCCTGATAGTCGAGATGGGCGAGCTCGACCTGCAGCCGCCCCTCCGCCGTCGCCGCCCGCTCGCCGAATATCTCGAGGATGAGGCCGGTGCGGTCGATCACCTTGGCCTTGGTCGCGGATTCCAGATTCTTCTGCTGAATGGGCGTGATCGGCGCGTCGACGATGACCAGCTCGGCCCCATCCCGGGCGACGGCGTCGGCAATCCCCTGGACCTGGCCCGAGCCGAACAAGGTGGCCGGCCGCGGCGAGCGGATCCGGAAATGGAGCCTGTCGGCCACCTCGACGCCGATCGCCTCGGCGAGGCCCGCGGCCTCGTCCAGGCGAGCGTCGACGTCGCGGCTCCCCCTCCCCGCCCTCATGTCGGGAAGAGCGATGATCGCCTTGGCGCCGCGGCTGAAGTCGGCGCCGGACGGTGGCTCATTGGAACTCAGGCGGCCGGCTCCTCGTCATCCTGATCCATAAAGCTCACCGGCCGTTCGGGTTGCACCGTGGAGATGGCGTGCTTGTAGACGAGCTGGGAGAGGCCGTCGCGCTGGAGCAGCATGCAGAACAGGTCGAACGCGACGATCTCGCCCTGAAGCATGACTCCGTTGACCAGGAACATGGTGACGGGCGCGCCGGAGCGCCTCACCGCGCCGAGAAAGGCCTCCTGGAGCAAGGCCGGCTTCCTGGCGCCGCTGCCCCCCTCCTCGAAGGCGCCTTCGATCTCGGCCGTGTCGAGCGGGTGGGAGGGCATGATCGTCGAAATGGCGTGCTTGTAGATAAGCTGAGCCTGGCCATCACGGCGAAGCAGCACAGAGAAATTGTCGAACCAGGTGATGATGCCCTGAAGCTTGACGCCCTTGACCAGAAACATCGTCACCGGGGTTTTCGAACGCCGCAGGCCGTTCAGGAACATGTCCTGGAGGTTGTTGACCTTGTCGGCCATTTCCCACTCTCCTTATTGGCGGATCGTTGTCCGCGGCGGCGCCGGCCTCAGGCGTCTTGCATAGCTGGGAGCGTAGCCGCCGGATGCAATAGCACCGGGGGACGAGGCGCGCCAGTTTGTCCTCCCCGTGCGAAGCATGGGGAGGGGGACCATGCGAAGCATGGTGGAGGGGTGGCTGGCTCGGCGTCGGAGGTTCCAGTCGCAGCTCGCTGATGGCCGGGCCAATTACCCCTCACCACCCTTCGCATGGTTCCCCTCCCCATCTGGCGATGGGGAGGATGCTACTCCTCGGGTTCCCCCTTGGTATCGCCGATGCCGAGCGCCTTCAATTTGCGGTGCAGGGCCGAGCGCTCCATGCCGATGAAGGTCGCGGTGCGCGAGATGTTGCCGGAGAAGCGCCGGATCTGGACCTTCAGATATTCGCGCTCGAACGTCTCGCGCGCTTCCCTCAGCGGCGTGCCCATGATCGCCTTGACGGCCTCGCCCGAGCTGAGGGTCGCCTGCTCGTTGAGGATTTCGGGCGGCAGCATGTCGAGCTCGATGCAGCCGACCCGGGCGCCCGGCGCGAGGATGATGGTGCGCTCGATGACGTTCCTCAGCTGGCGCACGTTGCCGGGCCAGTCATAGGCCTGCAGCGCGGCGACCGCATCGGCGGAGAAATCGGGCGTGGCGAGGCGCTGCTCGGCGGCATAGCGCGCGGCGAAATGGGCGGTCAGGGCGGGGATGTCCTCGCGCCGCTCGGCGAGCGCGGGCAGATGCACCGGCACGACGTTGAGACGGTAGAAGAGATCCTCGCGGAAGCGTCCGCCGGCAATCTCGTCGGCGAGGATGCGCGAGGTCGAGGAGACGACCCGCATGTCGACCTTGACCATGCGCTGCCCGCCGACTCGGGTGAAGCTCTGGTCGGTGAGAACCCGCAATATCTTGGCCTGGGCCGGGATCGGCATATCGGCGATCTCGTCGAGGAAGAGCGTCCCGCCATGGGCCTGCTCGAGAAGGCCCGGGCGGGCGAGCTCGCCCCCCTCCTCCACCCCGAACAATTCCTCCTCGACCCGTTCCGGGGTCATTCGGGCGGCGCTGACGACGATGAAGGGCGCCCGCGCGCGATTGCTCCAGTCGTGGAGCAGGCGCGCGGCCACTTCCTTGCCGACTCCGGCGGGCCCCGAGATGAGGACGCGGCTGCCGGTCCCCGCCACCCGCTTCAGGGTCGCCCGCACCGCGTTGATGGCGACGCTCGAGCCGGTCAGCTCGGTCTCCTGGCCGATCTGGGCCTTGAGGCTGGCATTTTCGCGCCGCAGCCGGTCGGTCTCGGTCGCTCGCGCGACGAGGTGGAGGAGATGGCCCGCCTCGAACGGCTTCTCGATGAAGTCGGCGGCGCCCTGGCGGATCGCGGCGACGGCGGTGTCGAGATTGCCGTGACCGGAGATCATCAGCACGGGAAGGCTCGGATCGCGCTTCTTCACCTCCTCGAGCAATTGCAGCCCGTCGAGCTTCGAGCCCTGCAGCCAGACGTCGAGCAGAAGCAGCGAAGGGCGCCGGTCGGCCAGCGCCTGCAGCGCCTCGCCGCTGTTCGCCGCCGTTCGGCACGAATAGCCTTCGTCCTCCAGCACTCCGGAGACGAGATCCCTTATGTCCTGCTCGTCGTCGACGATGAGTATGTCTAGTGCCATAGGCTATCCGTTCGCCGCTGTGTCATGGGGTTGTTCGGCCGCCGCTCCGGCCAGGCGGGCGAGCGATTCCGCGTCGAACACCAGCCGGACGAGAGTTCCACCAGCGGCGGAATCGTCGAATTCGAGGCTGCCGAAATGCTCCTCGACGATCTTCTTGACGATGGCGAGGCCGAGGCCGGTCCCTTTCGCGCGGGTCGTCATATAGGGCTCGGTCAGCCGGCCGCGCTCGTTGGGCAGGCCGATGCCGGTGTCGGCCACCTCGATGCTGATCCGGTGGTCGGCGGCGCGGACGGTCACCGCCACTTGGTCCTCGC
This sequence comes from Sphingomonadales bacterium, assembly GCA_034668485.1. Taxonomy (GTDB): domain Bacteria; phylum Pseudomonadota; class Alphaproteobacteria; order Sphingomonadales; family Sphingomonadaceae; genus Allosphingosinicella. The sequence continues at coordinate 337 of JAXDPG010000432.1, read as the reverse complement.
CGCCCTTGCGCCCATCCTCGCGCTTCTGCTGGATCGCCTCGACCCCGTTCTTGACGACGTTGGTCAGGGCCTGGCCGAGCTGGCGCCGGTCGCAGACGAGCAGCGGCGACGGCTCGGGAATGTCGAGGGTGAAGCCTATGTCCGGATGGGCGACCTGGTGGAGGAACAGCGCCTCGCCGACGATATCGGCGATCTTCTCCTCGCGGAAGACGGGCTTGGGCATGCGCGCGAAGGACGAGAATTCGTCGACCATCCGGCGAAGGTCGCCGACCTGGCGCACGATCGTCCCGGTGAGCTTCTCGAACGTCGCGGCATCGGAGGTGATCTCGCCCCCGTA
>JAXDPG010000431.1:0-3317 GCA_034668485.1 Sphingomonadales bacterium | reverse complement strand
CGATTTCTCGCTCTCCAACCCCAATGTGGACGTCGGCCTGCAGCTCGGGGCGTTGCTGACCTATCTGATCGGAGCGCTCGGAATGACCGCGGTGGGCCGGGCGGCGGGCAACGTCGTCCTCGACGTGCGCGAGCAGTTCCGTTCCAACCCCGGCATCATGGACGGCACCTCGAGGCCCAATTACGCCCGCACCGTCGACCTCGTCACCAAGGCGGCGATCAAGGAGATGATCGTGCCGTCGCTGCTGCCGGTGCTGACCCCGATCGCGGTCTATTTCGCGATCGCGGCGATCGCCGGGAAAGAGCAGGGCTTCGCCGCCCTCGGCGCGCTTCTGCTCGGAGTCATCGTCTCGGGCCTTTTCGTCGCCATCTCGATGACCTCGGGAGGCGGCGCCTGGGACAATGCCAAGAAATATATCGAGGACGGCAATTACGGCGGCAAGGGCTCGGAGGCCCACAAGGCCGCGGTGACCGGCGACACGGTCGGCGATCCCTACAAGGACACGGCCGGCCCGGCGGTCAACCCGATGATCAAGATCACCAACATCGTCGCCCTCCTGCTGCTCGCGGCCCTGGCCGGCGGCGGCGGCTGATCGTCGACCTGGACGGTCCCAAGAGCCCCGCCCGGATCTGCTCCGGGCGGGGTTTTTCATGGCTGTGGCCGGTCCCCGGCCTTCCCAGCTGCGCCTCTCGCTCCAAAAGCTTTTCCCTCCGATTCGCTTCGGCAGGTGAAAAGTATCGCGGACAGGTGTAGCCTGACCTCCGGCTGCTCGCATCCTTGGGGGATTGGGCATGGCGCGAACGATGGGAAAGCTGGCCGCCGCGGCGCTGCTGGTTGCGCTCGCGTCGGGCCCGGCGCATCCGGAACCGGCGTCGCCGCCGCCGCTCATTCCCGCCGAGGCGTTCGGCGCCCTGCCTTTCTTCACCGCGCCGGAAATCTCGCCCGACGGCACCCACCTGGTCGCCGGCTCCGTGTCCGAGGGCAGGAAAGCGGTCGTCCTGGCCGACCTCACCCGCCCCGATTACGCGCTCGCCCGGATCGATCTGTCGGACAAGTTCGAATTGGTCTGGGCCCGCTGGGCGGGCAACCAGCGGGTGCTGATGAGCCTGATCATCCCCGTCCAGCTCTACGGCACCGAGATCCGGACGAGCCGGCTGTTCCTGTTCGACCTCGCCACCAGGCAGGTCCATCCCCTCGACGGCAAGATCGGCGGCATCGACGGCGACGACGTCATCCACGTCGATCCGCAGGGCAAATATATCCTGGTCTCGGCGCAGCGTTCGATCTTCGCGACCCCGGCGGTGCTCCACGTCGATCTCGACACGCTCAAGGCGAAGCAGCTGGTCAAGCCCTATCCGGGCGTGTGGAGCTGGTATGCCGACCGCGACGGCACCGTCCGGGCCGGCCTCGGCACCGACAGCGGGCGCTGGTGGCTGTTCTACCGGGAGAACGCCCAGGCCGGCTTCCGCAAGCTCGGCACCGGCCGCCGCCCCGACAATCAGAGCCTGACCGACGTCGAGAAGCTGCTGCCCGTCGCCGGCAGCGACAAGGGCTATGCGATCGCCAACAAATCGACCGGCCGCTACGGCCTCTACCGCTACGACTTCGTCACCAACAGGCTCGGCGAGCCGGTGTTCGAGCATAAGGAGGTCGATGTCGACGGCGTCGGCTTCTCGCCGCGGACCGGCGATCCGGATTCCGTCTCTTATGCCGACGACCGCGACCGGGTGGCCTGGCTCGACCCGGCGCTGAAGGCGATCCAGGCGCGGCTCGACCGCCTGCTCCCGGGCGCCGTCAACCGCATCGTCTCGCGCGACGCGCTCGACCGCCGGATGGTCGTGTGGTCCGGCGGCGCGTCGGATCCGGGCACCTATTACGTCTTCGACCGGGCCAGGCGCGAGCTGAGGGAGCTGGCGCGGCCCTATGCGGCGCTGGACGGCAAGGCGCTCGCGCCGGTCCAGTCGGTGCGCTACGCCGCCCGCGACGGCCTTGCCATCCCCGCCTATTTGACCCTGCCGCTCGGCCGCCCGGCCCACCACCTGCCCCTGATCGTGATGCCGCACGGCGGCCCGTTCATCCGCGACAAATGGGCCTATGAGCCCTGGGCCCAATTCCTCGCCAATCGCGGCTATGCGGTGCTCCAGCCCAATTTCCGCGGCTCGACCGGCTACGGCAAGGCCTTTGTCGCGGCCGCCTCCGGCCAGTTCGGCCGCAAGATGCAGGACGATCTCGACGACGGCGTCCGCTGGCTGGTCGAGCGCGGCACCGTCGATGCGAAGAGGGTGTGCATGCTCGGCGCGTCATATGGCGGCTATGCGGCGATGTGGGCGGCGGTGCGCAACCCCGACCTCTATCGCTGCGCGATCAGCTTCGCCGGCATTTCCGACGTCGGCGAGATGCTCCGCTTCGACCGCTCGCAGTGGATCGCGCAGCGTTACTATCGCGACTGGCGCGAGCGCATCCGCGGCGACGGCGGCTTCGATCTCGCCAGCGTGTCGCCGATCGCCCGCGCCGCCGAAATCCGGATCCCCCTCCTCATCGCCCACGGCGAGAAGGACGGCAACGTCCCCTTCGCCCAGTCCAAGAAGCTGCACGAAGCGCTGCTTCGGGCGCATGTCGAGCACGAATTCGTCGTCTATCCCGACGAAGGCCACGGCTTCGCGAAGGTCGAGGATTCGGTCGACTTCCTGAAGCGAGTCGAGCGCTTCCTCGCCCGATACAACCCGCCCGACTGAGTCGTCCGGAAGCGGACACCGAGGCGTCCGCTTCCGTCCCCCAATTCTCGGCACGGTTTCCCAACATTTGAGAAGTCTGTTTAGCGCAGGTTCATCTTCCAAGTGAAGCAATGGCGGATTTCAGCCGATTTTCGTGTTTGGCACGCTCCCTGCAAAGCCCCTGGCATGGTCGACGGATGGTCCGGCGGCCGGTTCAGGGAGACAGAAAATGACCTTCAATCTCAACCTCCAGCAGTTCCTGGTTTCGGCGATCGGCGCCCTCTTCGCCGCCACCTTGTTCGTTTCCGCCGCCGTCGGCCCGGCCGGTCAGCTCATCTGACCGACCGGCGCCACGGGCGAGAAGTGAACGAAACGGGTCAAATCGCGAGAAATCGCTACTTTACGAAAGGAAAGGCCCAATGAACGGTCCTTTCACCCTCGACAGAGCCAATGGCAAAGTGATGGGCGTCTGCGCCGGCATCGCCGACGCGACCGGAGCCGACGCGACGCTCATCCGCCTGGCCGCCTTGCTCAGCCTGTTCGTGCTGGGTCCGGTCGCGATCCTCTTCTACCTCGTCGCCGGCTGGGTCGCCCCCGAGCGCG
>JAXDPG010000430.1:0-3019 GCA_034668485.1 Sphingomonadales bacterium | reverse complement strand
GCCGGCCGGGCGATCGCCGCGAGGCCGCCGCGGGTCGGTCCGCCGCGCCCCATGGTCTGGGCGATCGCCGTGCCCTGGCGGCGCTGCTCGAGCGGGATGAAGCGCTCCATCGCCTTCAGATTGTCGGCGGCTGGCGGCACGCCGCCGTCGGCGGCCTTCAGCATCAGCGCGTAAGCGCGCGGCCAGTCCTTGCCGACGAGGTCGCCGTTGAACAATTCGGTGCCCAATATGTATTGCGCCCGGGGATCGCCGAGATCGGCCGCCTTGCGGATCCAGGGCAGCGCCTCCGACCGGCGGCCGCCATTGTAGAGCAGAAGCCCGACATTGACCTGCGCCTGCTCGTGCCCCTGCCGGGCCGCCTTCTCGTACCAGCCCTGCGCCACGCCGGCATTGGCGGTCACGCCGCGGCCGAGCTTGTAGGCCTGGCCGAGGTTGAACTGGGCGTCGGCATTCCCCTTGTCGGCGAGCGGCCGCCATTCGGCGACCGCTCCGGCATAGTCGCCGCGCATCCAGCGGTCGACGCCGGACTTGACGTCGGCGAAGGCCGGCGCCGCGAGGAGGAGCGCCGCGGCCGAGGCTGCGAGCAGGGACCGACCGGAAAATTGCATCTTTTTTCTCCCGCGCGAGAAAGCGTGTTCGCCGTCCGGGCTAGCCGAAAATGCTTAACGCGCTCTTAGCATAGACCTTTTCCGGCCGACCGCCACGGCCGCGAAAAGGCCGGCCGGGGCCGCGCCCGTTAACCGGATTTTAGCCAAGTGGGGCGCAGACCGGGGCCAAGGATCGCGAGCCCGAGGGGAAATCATGCGCGTTTTGGCACTATCGTCGCAGAAGGGGGGATCCGGCAAGACCACCTTGTCCGGCCATCTCGCCGTCCAGGCGGAAAGGAGCGGGGCGGGCCCCGTCTGCCTGATCGACATCGACCCGCAAGGCTCGCTCGCCGACTGGTGGAACGAACGCGAGGCCGAAATGCCCGCTTTCGCCCAGACCACGGTGGCCCGGCTCCAGGCCGACCTCGAGATCTTGCGCCAGCAGGGCTTCAAGCTCGCCGTCATCGACACGCCGCCCGCCATCACCATGGCGATCCAGAGCGTCATCCAGGTCGCCGAATTGATCCTTATCCCGACCCGGCCGAGCCCGCACGACCTTCGCGCCGTCGGCGCCACCGTCGACCTGTGCGAGCGCGCCGGCAAGCCGCTCATCTTCGTCGTCAACGGGGCGACGCCCAAGGCGCGGATCACCTACGAGGCCGCGGTCGCGCTCTCGCAGCACGGCACCGTCGCCCCCATCACTCTCCACCACCGCACCGATTATGCCGCCTCGATGATCGACGGCCGGACGGTGATGGAGGTCGATCCCAACGGCCGCTCCGCCAAGGAGGTCGCCGAGCTTTGGGACTATATCGCCGACCGGCTCGAAAAGAATTTCCGGCGCACGATCTTCTCGGCGCCGCAGCAGGGCTACGCCCACCCCTCCAGCGCCCGACCCGTCGGCGGCTTCGGCCGTCGCGTCGTCGGCCAGTAAGGGGAGGGAAAGATGGCCGAGACCAAGCCCTTCGCTTCCCTCTCCTCCGGCCTCCTCGCCCGCAAGGGCGCGGCCAAGCCCGCCATGCGCCCGCAGGGCTTCGGCAGCTTCGGCTCGAGCCTCGAGGATCTGGGCTGGAACGACATGGGCACCGGGCCCGCCTCGCTCCACGACATCCACGAGGCTCAGGACCTGCCCGAGCATGTGCCGAGCTCGATCGAGGCGCTCACGCCCGCGCCCGGCGGCCGCGTCCATGCCGAGCCGCCCGCGGTGGTCGAGCAGCAGCGCGAGCTTCAGGCCCGGCTGGCCGAGCCCGAGCCGGAAGTCGAGCCCGAAGTCCAGGCCGTCGGGCCCGAGCCCGAGGTCCGGGCCGTCCAGCCCGAGCCCGAGCCCGAGCCCGAGCCGGCGCCCGAGCCGGTCCGCGAGGTCCGCGAGCCCGCCCAGGTCGTCGCCCTGCCGCGGTCGCCGGCGCTGGCGGCCCGGGCCAAGGCCGCCTTCACGCTTCGGCTCGACCCGGAGCGCCATTTGAAGCTTCGCCTCGCCTGCGCCTTGTCGCGCCGCTCGGCGCAGCAGCTGGTCACCGAGGCCCTCGATGATTTCCTCGATTCGCAGCCTGGGCTGGAGGCCCTTGCCGGGCACGTGCCCGAGCAGGCGAATCAGCGTTGACCGGGAGTGAGTAAGATGAAGAACGAAGTCGCGCTGAAGTTCGCCGTTTCCGCTTTGGCGATCGGCGCCACCATGGTCGCCTGCAAGCCGGCGGCGGACGCCTCGCGCGTCGCCTCCGCCTCGTCGCGGGCGCCCAAGGCCGAGCAGCAGGCCGCGGAGCTGTCGGAAAAGGCGCAGGCGGCGGTGCAGAGGCGCGAATTCGCCGAGGGCCTCGGTTTTGCCGAGCGCGCGGTCGAGCTCAGCCCGCGCGACGTCGGCTACCGCATGATCCTCGCCGACCTCTATCTGAAGAACGGCCGCTTCCAGTCGGCCGAGACCACCTTCGCCGACGTCCAGCAGCTCGATCCGGGCAATGTCCGCGCCGGCTTCAGCCTCGCTCTGGCGCGGATCGCGCTCGGCCGTCCGGCCGCCGCCGTCGCCGAGCTCGACCGGCTGACCGAGACGGCCGCGCCGGCCGATATCGGCCTCGCTTACGCCCTCGCCGGCGAGCCCGGACGCGCCATCGAGATGCTCGAGCCGGCCGCGCGGGCGCCCGGAGCGACCGGCCGGGTCCGCCAGAATCTCGCTTTCGCCTACGCCATCGCCGGCGACTGGGAGAAAGCCCGGATCACCGCCGCCCAGGACGTCTCGCCGGCCGAGCTCGGCGCGCGCCTCCAGCAATGGGCCGCCTTCACCCGGCCGGACGCCGGCGCGTCGCGCATCGCCTTCCTGCTCGGAGTCGCTCCGGCCGAGGATGCCGGCCAGCCGGTCCGACTCGCCCTCGCCGCTCCGGAGGCTCCGGCGACCGCCTTCGCCGCCGCCGAGCCCCTGCCCGAGCCGGCGTCCGCGCCGG
>JAXDPG010000429.1:0-4349 GCA_034668485.1 Sphingomonadales bacterium | reverse complement strand
GGTTCTGCCCGAATTTCGGCATCCGATAATCTCCCTGATCAATCGTGGGTCGAGCGCAGCTTTGAAGCCGCCGACACCGCGACCCTTCGGATCGGGTGCGGCATCAAGCCTTGCGCTCGCCGTTTATGGACATGGATTGGTGGAAATTGGCGAGACCAATGGCGCGCGCGGAACGCCTGCCGGAGCAGAGAAGCAACGCTGGTTGCGACGCGCGGTCGAGCCCCAATTTTCGCCTTTCGACAGCTAAGGAGGGTAAAGAAGCTGTTAAGGCTGTGAAAACCCGCGCGGTCACATTCGGTTCCGGAACGAACGGAACCTGTTGTAACTACGTAGAGAATCCATAGGGAAACTACGTATGTCGGGGGGCGTCCGGTGCCGCTTGAGGGACTCGAACCCACGACCCCATCATTACGAATGATGTGCTCTACCAGCTGAGCTAAAGCGGCGCTCCCGGAGGAGGGGCGCGTCTAACAGCGGCGTTGGGGGATGACAAGCATAGGTCGTCCCAGCGGAGGCTGGGACCCCCAGGGGGTGACCGCCGCCGCGCCGTTCACCCGCTGGGGCGCCGGCCTCCGCTGGGGCGACGTCGCGCCAAACCTTAACCGTTTCTCAACCACGTCCGGTGCAGGGTCGGCCCGTTCGGGGAGCATGAGGACCGCCTGATGGACAGCCTGCGGGCATTTGACGAGCAGCCGGACTATGGCGCCGCCGAAGATGACGGCGGCATCGAGGTGCCCCCCGAGATCGGCCTCGACGAACGGCGCATGCATGTCCGCGCCTATAATTACTGGGTCTCCCTGCTCGACGGCCGCGCCTATCCGTCGAGCCGCGACCTCGCCCCCGACACGCTCGGCGATTTCGGCCCGAACAGCGTCCTGCTCGATTTCTCCGAAGGCGGCGACGACCCGAAGGTCGCGTGGCTCGGCGATGCGCTGCGCGAGGAATGCGACCTCATCGGCGAGGTCAGGCGGATCAGCGACGTTCCCAAGCGCTCGCTCCTCTCCCGCCTCACCGACCATTATATGCAGATCATCGCCAACAAGGCGCCGATCGGCTTCGAGGCCGAATTCGTCGGCCAGCGCGGCAAGAACACCATGTACCGGGGCATTCTCATGCCCTTCTCCTCGACCGGGGAGATGATCGACTTCATCTACGGCGTGATCAACTGGAAGGAGATCGCCGACCACGCGACCGCCTCCGCCATCGCCGAGCAGGCCTCGTCGGTGCTGACCGCCGTCCCTCAGGTCCAGGCGAGCCCGGTCTGGGCGGACGGCCCCAATGCCGAGCCGCTCGAGCTCGAGGCGCCGCCGGAGCGGCCCTGGGACGAACCGGAACTCGACCTCGACGCCGGCCTCGCCGACCGTCTCGGCATTGCCCGCGACAGCGCCGATGCCGCCCGCGGCGCCGGCCAGCGCAGCCGTGCGGCGCTCTACCGCGCGCTCGGCCTCGCCTACGATTTCGCCCTCGCCGCGGAAGCGGATGCCGGAACCTATGCCGAGCTGCTCGACGACGCCGGCCTCAAGGCCCAGGCCCGCGCGCCGATGACTCCGGTGGCGAAGCTCGTCTTCGGCACCGATTACGACAAGGCGCGCCTCACCGAATTCGCCGCCGCCCTGAGCTGGGCAAGGCGCCAGAACCTCCCCGCCGGCGGGCTGCGCGAACGGCTGGAGAGCGACGGCCTCAAGACGCTCGTCCAGGCCGAACGCCGCGCCCGCCGCCCCGAACCGAAGCCGGACCAGGGCGAGGCCGCCCGCGCCGCGTTGCGCGCCGCCCGTCCGCTCGGCCACGTCGACCTCCCCGGCGAAGCGGAGTTCGTCCTCCTCATCGCCCGCCGCGACGAAGTCGGCGGGCTCGCAGTGGTGGCGCCGGTCGCCGACGAGGCCTTGCTCGAGCGCGCGATCCGGAAAGCGGTGGCCTGATTTAGCCTCCCCGCGGCTTCGCCGCAGGCCGGCAAGCTACCCCGCCACCCCCGTCCGGCACTTCATCAGCGGCTGGATCCTTGTTCCGAACTTCTCGATTCCTTCGATGAAATCGTCGAAAGTGAGCAGCACGCCGCCCGTATTGGGCACCGTGCTGGCTTCGTCGAGCATCCGCGCGATGCTTTCGTAGGACCCCACCAAGGTCCCCATGTTGAGATTGACCGCGCTCTCCTTGTCGGCGAGCTGGCGGACGTTGGTCGTCGACGAGGTCTTGTCGGCCGCGCCCTGGGCGCCGAGCCAGGCGACCGCCTCCTCGTCCACTCCTTCGCGATAGAAGATCCATTTCTCCATCGCCTCCTCGTCGGTCTCGGCGGCGATCACCATGAACAAGGCGTAGATGCGGACGTCGCGCCCGGTCTTCGCCGTCGCCGCCATCAGCCGCTCATTGTTGGAGGCGAAGGCCGTGGGCGTGTTGACGCCCTTGCCGAGGCAGAAGGCGTAATCGGCATATTGGGCGGAGAAAGCGAGCCCCTCGTCCGACGAGCCGGCGCAGATGATCTTCATCTCGCCCTCGGGGAGCGGGCGGACCCGGCAATCCTCCATCTGGTAATAGTCGCCCTTGAAGTTCGACACTCCCGTGGCCCACAGCTCGCGCAGGATGTGGGCGTATTCGCCGAGCATCTGGTAGCGGTTGCGGAAATGCTCGTCGCCGGGCCACAGCCCCATCTGGCTGTATTCGGGCCGCTGCCAGCCGGTGATCAGGTTGAGGCCGAAGCGGCCGTGGCTGATCGAATCCACCGTGTTGCACATCCGCGCGCAGAAGGCGGGCGGGATGACGAGGGTCGGGCAGGTCGCGTAGATTCGGATTTTCTCGGTGACGGCGGCGAGGCCGGCCATCAAGGTGAAGCTCTCCAGATTATATTCCCAGAATTCGGTCTTGCCGCCGAAGCCGCGGAGCTTGATCATCGACAGCAGGAAATCGACGCCGTAGCTCTCCGCCTTCTGGGCGATCGCCTTGTTGAGATCGAAGCTCGGCATGTATTGAGGCGAGTTTTCCGAGATCAGCCAGCCGTTATTGCCGATGGGCACGAAGATGCCGACTTCCATGGTTCAGCTCCTTAGGAATTCGAGGACGAGGGCGTTGAAGGCGTCCGGATCGGTGACGTTGCAGGCATGGCCGCCCCACTCCATCAACCGGGTCGAGGCGGAGGCGATGCGGTCCGAATAAGCGGGGGTGCAGGTCCACGGCACGAGAACGTCGTCCTTCGCCGCGATCGCGAGCAGGGGCGTGCGGATGTCGCCCAGCCGGTCGTCGAGATAGAAAGCCTGCAGCGCCGCGACGCGCTTCTCGAGATTATCGCTGCCCTGGAAATGGGCGAGCTGATCGACCAGCTCGGCGTCGAGTTCGTTGCGGTGCTCCGAGCTCCATGTCGCCGGATAGATGAAGATCGGCTGCGCGCGCAGATAGGCGCGCGGGCCGGTATCGCGGAGCAAGGCGAGCCGCGCTTCGAAGCAGCGCGCGAAATGCGGGTCCAGCCGGGTCCAGCCGTTGACCACGACGAGGCTCGACAGCCGCACCGGCGCCCGCACCGCGAGGGCAAGGCCGATCAGTCCGCCCGCCGCGTGGCCGACGAAATGAGCGGCCTCCAGGCCCAGCCCGTCCATCAGCGCGAGCACGTCGTCGGCCATGTCGTCGACGGTGAGGCCCGCGGGCAGGGCCCGGTCGCTGCGGCCGGTGCCGCGATGGTCGTAGAGGATGACCCGGTGGGCCTCGGCGAGCGCGGCGAGGTTGGGCTGCCAATAGCCGCCGGCGCCGCCCAGTCCCGCGGACAGCAGCACCGGCGGTCCGTCGGCCGGGCCATGCTCCTCGAAGTGGAGGCCCGCGATCACCCGCCGATATGCGCCACGGAAGCGATCTCGATCACCAGCCCCGGCTTCACCAGCCCGCACTGGATGCAGTAGCGCGCCGGCTTGTCCCCCGGAAAATATTCGGCATAGACCGCGTTCATCGCCGGATAGTCGGCCCAGTCGGTCAGGAAGATGTGGTTGAAGGCGACGTCGGTCAGCGATGCGCCGGCAGCCTCGAGCGTGATCCGGATCGTCTCGAGGACGTGGCGGGTCTGCGCCTCGGCGTCGCCGGGATAGAGGATAGTGCCGCCGGGCCCGAGAGCGAGCGTGCCCGAAACATAGACGGTGTCGCCGGCCTTCGTCCCCGCCGAATAGGGCGCGATCGGGGTCGGGAATTGCGGCGGGTTGATCGATTCGAACGGCATTCAATCCTCTCCTTCGTCATTGCGACCCCGGCGAAGGCCGGGGGAAGCAATCCAGATTGCGGCAGCGGAGCCGCCTAGATTGCCGCGTCGCTACGCTCCTCGCAATGACGTTACTCCGCGATCTGGCCGAAGGCGCCGCAGAAATCGGCGACGGTGG
>JAXDPG010000428.1:0-7765 GCA_034668485.1 Sphingomonadales bacterium | reverse complement strand
CCTTGGCGGCCAGATCCGCGGCGAAGACCGGATCGCCCGTCTCAGCCGCCGAAAGACTCTAGGCGCCCATGGCGGAGACCATCAGGTAACGCGTCTCGCAGGCAGCCTCGGCGGCTTCGGCCATGAGAATGGCGGCATCCCGGTCGACGGTCGACTTCCTGTCGATCCCGCTGCCAGGGCCCGCGCCCGCCGCGAAGACCACCGCGTCCGCACCGCGCAGGACATCGGTGAGCTCGTCGACCGTGGCGCTCTCCAGATCGAGGACGACGGGCTCGGCACCGGCGCGCCGAAGGTCGTCGCTCTGCTCGGGGTTGCGGATCAGGCCTGCCACCGAATCGCCGCGATCGGCGAGCAGCCTCTCCAGGATGAGCGCGATCTTCCCGTGCCCGCCTGCGACGACGACGCGCATCATTGGTTCCCTTCCGTCGCGAAGACCAGCGAGTCATCGGCGAAGGCCTTGAACTCCAAGGCATTTCCCGCGGGATCCCGCAGAAACATCGTCCACTGTTCACCCGCCCGCCCTTCGAAGCGCAGGTACGGCTCGATGACGAACTCGGTGCGGTTGGCGCGCAGTCGCTCGGCGAATCGGTGGAACTCGGCGACCGACAGCAGTAGGCCGAAATGCGGCACCGGCACGTCATGGCCGTCGACGGGATTGCTCCCTCCTTGCGGTTCGGCGCCGGGCACGAGATGGGCGACGATCTGGTGGCCGAAGAAATCGAAATCGATCCATTCGGCCGCGCTTCGCCCTTCCCGGCAGCCGAGCAGGCCGCCGTAGAAGCCGCGGGCCGCCTCGAGGTCGTGGACCGGGAAGGCGAGATGAAACGGGGGCAAGGTCATTCCATCTCCATGTCATTGCGAGCGGAGCGAAGCAATCGGGCCAGGGGCGCGGCCTTTCTGGATTGCTTCGCCGCGTCGCTCCTCGCAATGACGGGCGCGTGAAGCCGCTCGCCCTCGCCTTCCTAGCCGGCCTCGCCGCCGCCTGCGGCTTCCAGCCACTCGGCCTCTGGCCGCTGACGCTCGCCGCCATGGCCGGGCTCCTGTGGCTGATTCGCGAGGCAACGAGCCTGCGCGGCGCGCTGGCGCGGGGCTGGTGGTTCGGGGTCGGCCATTTCGCGCTCGGCCTCAACTGGATCGCCACCGCTTTCACCTTCCAGTCCGAAATGCCCGCCTCGCTCGGCTATCTGGCGGTCGTCCTCCTCTCGCTCTATCTCGCCGTCTATCCCGCCGCAGTGGCAGGCCTTGCCTGGCGCTGGGGAAGGAAAAGCGGGCTTCGGCTTGTCCTGGTCTTCGCCGCCGCCTGGATCGTCACCGAATGGCTGCGGGCGACCTTGTTCACCGGCTTCGCGTGGAATCCCCTTGGCGTCGCTCTGGTCGGGACGCCGGCGGCCGAGGCCGCCCGTGTGGTCGGGACTTACGGCTTGTCGGGCCTCGTCGCCATCCTTGCCGGGGCGTTGCTCATGCTTGGGCTGAGACGGTGGCTTGCCGCGGGCCTGGCGGTGGCGCTGGTCGCGGTCGTCGCGACAGCTGGAGCGTTGGTGCGCGGCGATGCCGCGGCCCCGCCCCGCCCGGCGCTGCGCATCGTCCAGCCCAATATCGGCCAGCAGGACAAATGGCGCGAGGGCTTCGAGGAGGAGAATCTGGCGCGCCTCGCCGGCTATTCGAGGTCGAGCGCGGCCGGGCCGCGCCTGCTGCTCTGGCCGGAGGCGGCGGTGACTCGGCCGCTCGAGAACGGCCTCCGGGACCGCGGCCATGCCGAGGAGGTCGTCGCCCTGAGGCGGACGGTGGCGGCCATGCTCGGGCCGGAGGACCTGCTGCTGACCGGCGGAGTCACCTGGCGCTCGCCCGACGGCCGCGACGTCACCAGCGCCACCAACAGCGTCTTCGCCATCGGCCCCGGCGGACACATACTCGCCCGCTACGACAAGGCCCATCTCGTCCCCTATGGCGAATATCTGCCGATGCGGCCGATCCTCTCCGCCCTGGGCCTGTCGCGCCTGGCCCCCGGCGATATCGATTTCGATCCGGGTCCGGGCCCGCGCAGCCACGATCTGCCGGGGATCGGCAAGGTCGGCTTCCAGCTCTGCTACGAGATCATCTTCTCGGGCGAGGTCGTCGACCGGCGGGACCGGCCCGATTTCCTGTTCAACCCGTCCAACGACGCCTGGTTCGGCGCCTGGGGGCCCCCGCAGCATCTCGCCCAGGCCCGCCTCCGGGCGCTGGAGGAAGGGCTGCCGGTGCTGCGCGCGACTCCGACCGGGATCTCGGCCGTGATCGACTCCGACGGGCGGCTGCTGTCCAGCCTGCCCTGGCGCAAGGCGGGGGTCATCGACGCCCGCTTGCCGGCGCCCAGGCCGGCGACTCCGTTCGCCCGGCTCGGCAACGTTCTTCCTTTGCTGTTCGCGCTGCTGCTGGTCGTGCTGGCAACGGTCGCGGAGCGGATTGCAGGCGGGCGCAAAGGCGGCTAGGGAGCCCGCATATAAGGATATCTTTATATCCGAACCTCCCCACACTCAGGAAGGCTCGTCTGCCCCGATGCGCAACAACTACCTCTTCACGTCCGAATCGGTCTCCGAAGGCCATCCCGACAAGGTGTCGGACCAGATTTCGGACGCCATCGTCGATCTCTTCCTGTCCAAGGACCCGGAAGCCCGCATCGCCTGCGAGACTCTGACCACGACCAACCGGGTCGTGCTCGCCGGCGAGATCCGCTGCAAGCCGGTGTTCGACGAAGGCCGCTGGCCCGAGCATGGCGGCTGGGCGCCGGGCGCGCGCGACGAGATCGAGGAGGTTGTCCGAGCCACGGTGAAGCGCATCGGCTACGAGCAGGACGGCTTCCACTGGGCCCATTTCGAGTTCGCCAACCATCTCCACGGCCAGTCCGCCCACATCGCCCAGGGCGTCGACGCGAGCGGCAACAAGGACGAGGGCGCGGGCGACCAGGGCATCATGTTCGGCTTCGCCTGCGACGAGACCCCGGACCTGATGCCGGCCACCCTCTATTACAGCCACAAGATCCTCGAGCGCATGGCCGAGGACCGGCACTCGGGCACCGCCCCCTTCCTCGAACCCGACGCGAAGAGCCAGGTGACCTTGCGCTTCGAGGGCGGCAAGCCGGCCGCGGCGACGGCGATCGTCGTCTCGACCCAGCATGGCAAAGGCTATGACGAGGGCGACAAGGAAGCCGAGCTCAAGGCCTATGTGAAGGGCATCGTCGCCGAGGTGCTGCCGGCGGAGCTGCTCTCCAACGGCACCGTCTACCATATCAACCCGACCGGCAGCTTCGAGATCGGCGGCCCCGACGGCGACGCCGGCCTCACAGGGCGCAAGATCATCGTCGACACCTATGGCGGCGCCGCGCCGCACGGCGGCGGCGCCTTCTCGGGCAAGGATCCGACCAAGGTCGACCGCTCGGCGGCCTATATCAGCCGCTACCTCGCCAAGAACATCGTCGCCGCCGGCCTCGCCCGCCGCTGCACGATCCAGCTCGCTTACGCGATCGGAGTCTCGGAGCCGCTGTCGCTCTACGTCGACACCCACGGCACCGGCACCGTCGGCGACGCCGAGATCGAGAAGGCGATCATGTCGATCCAGGCGCTCGGGGGCCTCACCCCGCGCGGCATCCGCACCCATCTCGGCCTCAACAAGCCGATCTACCAGAAGACCGCCTCCTACGGCCATTTCGGCCGCAAGCCGGACGGCGACTTCTTCCCCTGGGAGCGGACCGACCTTGTCGAGCAGCTGAAGGCGGCGCTGTAGGTCCCCCTCTTCCCCGCGTTCGTCGGAGAGGAGTCGCTTGGCTGTGCCGGCGCGCGGGACTAGGCGCCGCATGGTGAACGATCCCGCGACCATCCGGCGCCTCTACGGCCGCCGCTCCGGACACAAGCTGCGCGCCGGGCAGGCCGAGCTGCTCGAGCGGCTGCTGCCGGCGGTGAGCGTGCCCGAGGCGGGGCCGGTGACGGCGGAGCGCCTGTTCGGCGACGGCCGGCCGCTCCATTTCGAGATCGGCTTCGGCTCGGGCGAGCATCTCGCCTACCGCGCCGACCTGCTCCCGGACCATGGCTTCATCGGCGCCGAGCCGTTCCTCAACGGAGTCGTCGGAGCGCTCCAGCATGTCCGCGACGCCCGTCTCGCCAACGTACGCCTGCATATGGGCGACGCCCTCGACGTGCTGGACCGGGTGCCGGACGGGGCGCTGGCCATGGTCTACCTGCTCCACCCCGATCCGTGGCCGAAGGCGCGCCACGCCAAGCGGCGGATGGTCAATACGGGGCCGCTCGACCTGATCGCCGCGAAGCTGAAGCCCGGCGGCGAGCTGCGCCTCGGCACCGACGATCCCACTTATTGCCGCTGGGCGATGATGGTGATGAGCGGCCGCCGCGACTTCGAGTGGCTGGCCGAGAGCGCGGCCGACTTCCTCACCCGTCCCGGCGGCTGGCCGGAGACCCGCTACGAGGCCAAGGCGCGGCGCCACGGGCATGAGGTCTGGTACTTCCGCTACCGGCGGGGGTGACTTCAACCCTCTCCCCTCCTCTCCCGCAAAGGGCGGGAGAGGGACTTCAGGGCCCCGGAATCAGCTTGAGCAGCCGTCCGCCGGGGGCGTCCTCGAGCAGATAGAGCGAGCCGTCGGGACCCTGCTCGACCTCGCGTATGCGCTCGCCCATGTCCCATTGCTCGGCCTTGCGCGCCGAGCTGCCGTCGAGGGCGACCCGGATCAGCGCCTTGCCGGAGAGGGCGCCGATGAAGGCGCTGCCCCGCCATTGCGGGAAGAGCGAACCCGAATAGATCATCAGGCTCGACGGCGAGATGGACGGGTTCCACCACAGCTTGGGCGCCTGGAATTCCGGACGGGCGGGATGGTCCGGGATCGGGCTGCCGTCGTAATTGTCGCCGTTCGAGACGATCGGCCAGCCGTAATTCCTGCCCTTCTCGATGAGGTTGACCTCGTCGCCGCCCTTGGGCCCCATTTCGTCCTCCCACAGCCGGCCCTGGGCATCGAAGGCCAGGCCGAGCAGGTTGCGGTGGCCATAGCTCCAGACGGTGGCGGCGACTCCGCCGCGGTAGGCGAAGGGATTGTCGGCCGGGACCGAGCCGTCGTCGTTGAGGCGGATCACCTTGCCGAGGCTGGAGCTGAGGTCCTGCGCCGGGGTGAACTTCATCCGCTCGCCGCTGGTGATGAAGAGCTTGCCGTCCGGACCGAAGGCGATGCGGTGGCTGTGATGGAAGCGGCCGTCGGTCTTCTCGGCCCGCCAGATCACCTGCAGGCCCTCGAGCCTCGGCGCCCCGGGGCCGGCGGAGAGCCTCGCCCGCCCCACGACCGGTCCGCGGGTGTCGTTCGGGCCGGGCTCCGACCAGCTCAGATAGACGAGGCGGTTGCGGGCGAAATCGGGGTGGAGGACGACGTCGCCGAGGCCGAGCTGGCCGCCATAATCCACCGGCGGCACACCGGCGACGTCGGAGACCCGGCCGGTGTCGCTCCACAGCAATTTGAGCTTGCCCGCTTTCTCGGTGATCAGAGCCTGGCCGGTGCCGGGGAGGAAGGCCATCGCCCAGGGCTCGTCGAACCTGGCGATCGGCCGCACCTGGAAAGGACGGGACCCGCTCGCCTGCGGAGCGGCGGCGCCCTCGCTGCCGGCGCTGCAGGCGGCGAGGAGGAGGAAGGGGACGAGGCTGCGCATCAAGAGCTCCCTGGCGGCGGAAGTTTCATAAGTTCCGGCTTCCCATAAGCGAGAAAAGCCTTGCCATGAACCGTCCGCGGAACCGGCGTCCAAAAGTCACGAAGGTCACGCGGGTCGCGCGCAAAAAACCTTTGTTTCCAATCGCGGTGCCGGGGGAGGACGGCGCTCGCGCCGTCTTCGAACAGGCCGGACTCGTCCTCATCGTCGCTTCCACCCCGCGGCTTGCAGCCGTCCGAACATAGCATGAACAGCGTCGGCCGGGAAGGGTCTAATAAGCCGCGGCGCGCAAGGGGAGGGTGAGGACTGTGCGGTGGCGTTCGTCCTCGATCTCGATCGTGCCGGCGTCGGAGAGGGCGTCCTCGCCAAGCAGCCGGTGAAGCACCCGGCCCGCTTCGCCGAACGCCTCGGCCAGCGCGGCGACGTCGTCCGCGCAGGTTCGTCCGACCAGGTCCGTCTCCTCGAAGCTGCTGCCGCGGACGTTGAAGAAATAGCGTGGCATGGGCCTTTAGAAGAACATCGTGCCCCGGTTCGGGTTCCGGGGCCGCGGGCGGGACCGGCAGATGTCAAAACGGATGTGTCTCACCGGGGACGGCGCTTGTGGGCGCGGCATCCGCCGTGCGATGCCCGGGCCGGCGGCGGGGGGAATGGCCATGACGGTCGAGATCGCATTTCCGAAATATGATTCGAAAGCGCGGGCCTTCGTGACCTGGCGGCCGGTCGAGGCGAAGATCCGTCTGGTGTCGCCCGCGGCCGGCACGGCCAACCTGCCGGTGACGGTGTCCGCCAAGACCTCGGCGTCGGGCGGACAACTGGCCTTCGCGACGATGCTGACCCACCTGGGGGCGAGCAGCATCGGCATCACCCTGCCGGGCAACGGAGCCCCCGTCTCGGTGTGGATCGGCGGCAGGCCTCCCAATGCGAGCACGACCCATGGCGACGTCTCGGTCGAGGTCCGCGCGACAGCGAGCGGCGCCGTTCTGGCGACCCACGCGCTGATGGTCCGGGTGCGCAAGAATGCCAACAAGCTGTCCGTAGCCGAGCGCGACCGCTTCCTTTCGGCGCTGGCGGCGCTCAACGGCTCCGGCAAGGGCCGATATCAGCAGTTTCGAGACATGCACGTCGGCGGCCTGCCCGATCAGGAGGCGCATGGCGGCGCCGGCTTCCTCGCCTGGCACCGTGCCTATCTGCTCGATCTGGAACGCGAGCTTCAGGAGATCGACGGCGAAGTGACGCTGCCTTACTGGCGCTTCGACGAGGCCGCTCCAAACGTCTTTGCGGGGAGCTTCATGGGCACACCGGACAGCCTCAGCCGGGTCCAGTTCGCCAGCGGCAATCCATTGCGCAACTGGATCGCGGTCGACAAGGCGGGGGTCGAGCGCGGAGTCGGCGTCGGCCCGCTCACCGTTCCCACCCTCCAGTCGGAACGGCAGACGATCGCCCCGGGCGGAGTGATACAGCCGACGTTCGCCAAATTCCGCGACATGCAATGGAATCCCCACGGATGGGCTCACACGGCCCATAATAGCGGCTGGATATTCTCGCCAGGCACCGCACCCAAGGACCCACTCTTCTTTCTGCTCCATTGCAACGTCGACCGGTTGTGGGCGAAATGGCAATGGGCCGCGAAGAAGCATGATCCGGCGGATCCCGCCTCTTTCGACACGGTGCCCGCCGGCCCACCGGCGCCCCCGGGGCATCATTTCAACGACCTGCTCTGGCCTTGGTGCGGACCCAGCCAGGCCGGGCGGCCGAAGGCGGCGCCGGGCGGGGCGCTGGTGGCCTCGCCGATGACCGCAGCGCCGGGACCGAGCCCTCGGGTGAGCCAGATGATCGACTATTTCGCAACGGTATCAGGCGATCATCAGGCCTTTGCCTATGACGACGTTCCGTTCCAGATCTGAGTGCAGGAGGCGGCCATGGACGTGGAAGAGCAGCGCCGGCAATATCTCGCCGAACTCGAGGCCGGCGCGGCTGATGAAAAGCCGCCGGTCTCGCCCGAGGCGGTCGCCCGATACGCGGCGTCCGATGCGCCCGACGATTCGAAATTGTGCGAGATGCTGGGAGACCTGGCGCCGGGGAAGGAAAAC
>JAXDPG010000427.1:0-2712 GCA_034668485.1 Sphingomonadales bacterium | reverse complement strand
GCGGGCGAGGTCTACCTCCGCGATCTCCGCCTTGTCCTCGACGTTGACGAACAGGTGGCCGCGCCCGTCGAGCGCGGGCAGCTCGAGTCCGCCGCCGATCGTCACCGTCGCGACCGCCTTCATCCTCACGGGGTCGATGATCGTGGCGGTGCCGTCGCCGGCGTTCATCACCCAGACCGTGCGGCTGCCGGGATCGTAGATCGCTGCGTCGGGATTGGCGCCGGTCGGCGTCTCACCGAGCACGGCCCCGGTCGCCGTGTCGAACAATATGGCGGAATTGGCCGGTCCTGCGGTCGCGAGGCCGACGCTCGAATGAGGGATGGCCAATACGGCGTGCAGGCGCGGACCCGGTACGAAGCGCGGCGTGACCCGGCCGGTCGCGAGGTCGACGGCCATGACGCCGTCGGCGCGAGCGACCAACAGGCGATGGTGGGCCGGATCGACGCTCAACAGGTCCCAGCCGCCGTCGGGACCGGCGATACGCTGCACGACCGAAGGCTCGGCCGCACCGATTGGCGTCGTCGACACAGCGATTGCAAACGCCGTGAATGCCGCGATGCCCGATCGTCTCATGCCGTTCCTCCTTCGCCGCCCGGCAAGCTCTTAGTCGCCGAGGTGGGGCGGCGATAGCCGTTCCGGCGCGGTCGGGGCGCGATTCATTGCATCGATTCAGGCCTTCGTGGCGTCGTCCCCGCTAGAGAAGCGGCTCGGCGAGGCTCCTGGCTACCCCGAGCAGCTGCCGAACGTCGTCCATTTTGTCCGTCACTTCGAAGAGGATGAAGAACAGGAGGACGGCGGAGAGCGCCGGGTGCTTCAGCGTCCAGCGAGATGGGGCATCGACGAGCCGGGAGGGTGTGCGTCGCGCGATCACTTGAAGAATGGCGAGCCAGCCGAGGCCGATCGCGCAGCTCGCCAGCACGTCGAGCGGGGTGTGCTGGCCGGCGAAGATCTTGCTGCCGATGACGAACATCACCACCCAGGCGATGGCGAGCATCCCGGCCCACCAGCAGACCAGCGCCGTGCCGACGGCGATCGTCAGGTAGAAACCGGCATGGTCGCTGGGGAAGGCGTGAAGGTCGTTTTCGGCGACCGAACCCTCGCGGATGTGCCGCACCTGCGACTTGAGTTCCTCCCCCGCCAGCGGCTGGCGGAAGCGAAAGGGCGGTTGCGCCCGATGGCCATCGGGCAGCGCATAGCCGCCCTGCGACAGAACGACGGGTCGCGGCAGGAAGATGCTGCCGGATACGATCTGGGTCACCGCGAGCGAAAGAAACGCGGCAAGAAGCGCAACCACCAACCCCCTCCGCCCGCGGACGATTTCGGCTTCGTCACGGCCGCGATGCCAGGCGAAGATGAAGCAGCCCGCGATCACGCCCGCCTTGAAGAGGTTGTTGTCCAGCGGCAACGTCATCAGGGTATCGAGGAATAGCGAATGGCCGGCGAGGCCATTGATGCTCTCGTAGAGGGACCGGTTCCACCCGCTCAGATAATATTCCAAGGACCTTGCCTCCGTTCCCAAATTCCGGACCCGCCCACTCCATGGCACCCCGCCGGCGAGTGCGACGACGCCGTGCCGAAGCTCGGGATGTCAGGCGCCCGACATCATGCACATCGAGCATTCAATCCGCGGCGAGGAGCCGCCCCGCGGCTGTGAGACGCCACGAACGTCCCCTGCCCGCACCCTTATGCGGGTCAGCGAAACCGCGGTGACGAACCTGGTTCCGATCAGGCAACGAGGCTGGCCTGCCCGGGCTGACGGCTTGCACGATTCCCGCGCAAGCGCGGATCGCTGATCGACGCGCGGTCCATGGCGAGACCAATACGGCCGCTGTCGGCGAAGGCTAAGCCTCCGATAGCACTCCGCGATAAGCCGGGTCCTCGAGGGCGCGGCCGGCGCCCATCGCGACGCAAGTCAGGGGATCCTCCGCGACCGCTACCGGCAGCCCGGTCGCAAGCGACAGTGCCTCGTCCATGCGTCGCAACAGGGCGCCGCCCCCGGTCAAAACGATTCCGCAATCGACAATGTCGGCAGCAAGTTCCGGGGCGGTGTTCTCGAGCGCGGTCCGAACCGCTCCAATGATGTGGCTCACCGGCTCGGCAAGGGCTTCGGCGATCTCGGCTTCGCTGATGAAGATTTCCTGAGGCATGCCGGCGGACAGATGGCGCCCTCGGACGCGTACCGTCACCCCGTCGCCTTTGGGCGGGAGGGCGCTGCCGATCTCGTGCTTGATTCGCTCCGCCGTCGTTTCGCCGATCATGAGGTTGTGCTTGCGGCGGACGGCAGCCGCGATCGCATCGTCCATCTTGTCCCCGCCGACCCGGATCGAGGTGCTGTAGGCGAGGCCATGCAAGGAGAGAACGGCCACCTCGGTCGTCCCCCCTCCGATGTCCACCACCATCGCTCCGAGAGGCTCCGTCACCGGCAGGCCGGCCCCGATCGCCGCCGCCATCGGCTCCTCGATGAGCCAGACCTTGGACGCACCGGCGTTGGTCGCCGCGTCGCGGATCGCCCGGCGCTCCACCGAGGTCGCGCCCGACGGGATGCAGATCACGACTTCCGGCCCGCGCGAGAAGCGGCTCGGGCCGCCATGCGCCTTGCGGATGAAATGCTTGATCATCTCCTCGGCGACCTCGATGTCGGCGATGACGCCCGCGCGGAGCGGCCGAATCGTTTTGATATTGTCCGGGGTCTTGCCCATCATCAGCTTTGCG
>JAXDPG010000426.1:0-2893 GCA_034668485.1 Sphingomonadales bacterium | reverse complement strand
GGAAGTAGCGGCCGCCATGCTCGGCGACGTGGGGCGCCCAGAAATCCTGGGTGCGGCTCGCCCAGCCCGGCTTGACGGGCAAGGCGTCCCCGAGAAGCTGCCATTCGACCAGGTCGCTCGAGCGGGCGACCTGGAGGTTGATCCATTTGCCGTCCCGCTCGGTCTGGGTGGCGTAGACATAGTAAAAGCCGTCCTTCGCCTTTAGCACCGCCGGATCGGGAAAGTCGGAGTCGATCACCGGGTTGGCGAAGGTGGCGGGGGCGGCGGGAAGGCTCGCGCAGCTCGAGGCAGCGAGAGCGAGGAGCGGAAGGAGCGAGCGCATCGTCGCCCTATAGCCCCCCATGCCCAGGATGGGGAGACAGTCAGGCGTCGAACAGGCCTTTCAGCTTTCCGAAGAAGCTCTTGCTGGCCGGACATTCCTCGCCGGTCTCGGTGCCCCTGAATTCCTCGAGCAGCTCGCGCTGCCTCGCGCTCAGCCTCGTCGGAGTCTCGACGTCGACCTGGATGACCATGTCGCCGTGGCCGCGGCCGTTGACGATCGGCATGCCGGCGCCGCGCTGCCTCAGCTGCTTGCCGGACTGGATGCCGGCGGGGATCTGGATCGAATGCGTCTGGCGATCGAGGCCGGGCACTTCGATGCAGCCGCCCAGCGCCGCCGTGGTGATGCTGACCGGGCAGCGGATGAACAGGGTCGTCCCCTCGCGCTGGAAGACCGAGTGACGCTTCAAATGGACGAAGATGTAGAGGTCGCCACTGGGCCCCCCGCGCACCCCGGCCTCGCCTTCGCCAGCCAGCCGGATGCGGGTGCCCTCGTCGACTCCCGGGGGAATGCGCACGTCGAGCGAGCGCTGGCGCTCGACCCGGCCTTCGCCGCGGCACTTGTCGCACGGGTCGGCGATCACCTCGCCGGCGCCGCGGCAGGTCGGGCAGGTGCGCTCGACGACGAAGAAGCCCTGGCTGGCGCGGACTTGGCCGCGGCCGTGGCACATCGTGCAGGTCCGGGCCTGGGTCCCCGGCTTGGCGCCGGCGCCGCCGCAGGGTTCGCACCTCGCCGTCGTGTCGATGCGGAGCTCGACCTGCTTGCCGGCGAAGGCGTCCTCGAGGCCGATCTCGAGGTCGTAGCGCAGGTCCGAGCCGCGCAGAGCGTTGGAGCGGCGGTCGACCTGCTGGCCGTTCATGAACTCGCCGAAGATATTCTCGAAAATGTCGGAGAAGGAGCCGAAATCCTGAGCGCCCGCCCCGCCCATGCCGCCGTTGCGGAAGGCGGCGTGGCCGAAGCGGTCGTAGGCGGCGCGCTTCTGCGGGTCCTTGAGGCAGTCATAGGCCTCGTTGATCGCCTTGAACCGGGCCTCCGAATCCTTGCAGCCGGGATTGCGGTCCGGATGGCATTCCATGGCGAGGCGGCGATAGGCGGACTTCAGCGCCTGCCCGTCGGCACCGCGCTCGACCTGGAGGAGCTCGTAATAATCCGTTTCAACCATATAGCCCTCTCCCCTTCAGGGGAGAGGGTTGGGAGAGGGGCAGTGCCAAATACACGCTCACGCTGCTCATCCTCTCCAACTCCCCCTCTCCCCGCCCCTCTCCCCCGAGGGGGAGAGGGAGGGAAGCTGATCAGCCCTTGTTTTCGTCGTCGACCTCGGAGAATTCGGCGTCGACGACTTCCTCTTCACCGCCGGCGGTCTCGGCGCCCTCGCCAGCCTCATCGCCGCCGGAGCCCGCCGTATTGGCCTGCTCCTTCTCGTAGATCGCCTGGCCGAGCTTCATCGCGACCTGGCTCAAGGCCTGGGTCTTGGCCTGCATCGCGTCGACGTCGCCGCTCTCGACCGCCTGCCTGGTCTCGTCGATCGCGGTCTGGATCTCGGTGCGCAGCGCCTCGTCGACCTTGTCGCCATGCTCCGCCAGCTGCCTTTCGGTCGAGTGGGCGAGGCCTTCGGCGCTGTTCTTGGCCTCGGCGGCGGCGCGGCGCTTCTTGTCCTCCTCGGCGAAGCTCTCCGCCTCGCTGACCATCTTCTCGATGTCGGAGTCGGAAAGGCCGCCCGAGGCCTGGATCCGGATCTGCTGCTCCTTGCCGGTGCCCTTGTCCTTGGCCGAGACGTGGACGATGCCGTTGGCGTCGATGTCGAAGGTGACCTCGATCTGCGGCACTCCGCGCGGGGCCGGCGGGATCCCGACCAGATCGAACTGGCCGAGGACCTTGTTGTCCGCGGCCATCTCGCGCTCGCCCTGGAAGACCCGGATGGTGACCGCGTTCTGATTGTCCTCGGCGGTCGAGAAGGTCTGCGACTTCTTGGTCGGGATGGTCGTGTTGCGGTCGATCATCCGGGTGAAGACCCCGCCCAAAGTCTCGATGCCGAGCGACAGCGGCGTGACGTCGAGCAGGAGGACGTCCTTGACGTCGCCCTGGAGGACGCCGGCCTGGATGGCGGCGCCCATGGCGACGACCTCGTCCGGGTTGACGCCGGTATGCGGCTCCTTGCCGAAGAAGTCCTGGACGATCTGGCGGACCCGCGGCATCCGGGTCATGCCGCCGACGAGGACGACCTCGGAAATATCCTCCGACTTGACGCCGGCGTCGGCCAGCGCCTTCTTGCAGGGATCGAGGGTGCGCTTGATCAGGTCCTCGACCAGCTTCTCGAGATCCGCGCGGGTGATCGACTTGACGAGGTGCTTGGGCCCGTTCTGGTCGGCGGTGATGAAGGGCAAATTGACCTCGGTCGTCTGGGCCGAGCTCAATTCGATCTTCGCCCGCTCCGCGCCCTCCTTAAGGCGCTGCAGCGCGAGCCGGTCGGTCCTGAGGTCGATACCCTCCTGCTTCTTGAACTCGTCGGCCAGATAATCGACGATCTTGGCGTCGAAATCCTCGCCGCCGAGGAAGGTGTCGCCGTTGGTCGAC
>JAXDPG010000425.1:0-13005 GCA_034668485.1 Sphingomonadales bacterium | reverse complement strand
ATCGGCCGGCCGTTCATCCCCAGCGTCGCGAGCCGGTAGATGATCGGCTCCGCGCCATCCATCTGGTAGACGAGGCCGCTGCCGTCGAGCGCCGCCTGCGCCGCATATTCGACCTCGGCGCTCAGCCGGCGCTCGCCGTCGAACGCATTCTCGGCGCCGGGCGGCAGCTCGAGCACGAAGCGGCCGCCGCAAACGGTCACGTTGAGCGCTTCGTCGCGGCTCTTGACGACCGGATCCTCCATTCGGACGACCGCTGCGGCGGCGAGCGGGTCGAGATTGCGGGGATCGGACTTGCGGATGCGGGCGGCTTCGTCGAAGACCAGCTCCTTCAGGCGGGCGTAGGTGCCGTCGGAAGCGCAGGCTTTGCGGATCCGCTCCCGCTGCGCCGCGGCGAGCTCGGCCTTGCTCTGCGCCTGCGGCGCATTCGGCTTCTTCATCCAGCCGCAGCCGCCCGCCAGCGCCGCGCCGGCGGCCGCCAGCAGCAGCGCCGTTCCCATTCTGGGTAAATATGGTCCGGTCATGCGCCGCCAACGCAGCAGCGACCGCATCTTTCCCGACGCCTTCTGCCGATCAGGACCCGACCCTGCGGCCGATCTTCTCGCGCGGCCAGGTGTAGAAAAGTGCATGGCCCCGCACGTCGGAGACGGGGAGGAGCTCGACGCCCATGCGGTCGCGTTCCACCCGGCTGTCGGCGGAGCGGTCGCGATGATCGCCGAGAACGAACAGGAATCCGGCGGGCACACGCCGCTCCGGCACGTCGTCCAGCTCGGACGGTCCGAGGTCCAGTATCTCAGGCGGCGCCGCCTCGCCCGGAAAGTGCTCGGCGCGGCGGCGGACGGGACCGTCGGGGAAGTCGGAGCGCCGCTCCTGCCTCAGGAAGCGCTGGGGGACCGGTTTGCCGTCGAGGATGACGACGCCGTTTCGCATGCCGATCGTATCGCCGGCCAGGGCCGCGACGCGCTTCACGTACATCGACTCGCCGACGGGGAAGAGGACGACGTCGCCGCGCCTCAGCGCGCGGGCGCCGTCCATGATCGCGACGAAGCGATCCCTTTTCTCCAGCGTCGGGGCCATGCCTTCGGACGGCATGTAGAAGCTCCTGAAATGGCCGCTGCCGAGCACGGCGATCGCTCCGAAGACGACGATTCCGGCGACGCAGGCGATCGCGATGGCGGTCCATCGCAGCAGCTTGCGGGCCGCAGGCTTCACTCCAGCACGCCCTCGTGCAGCCTCAGGACACGGTCCATCTTCGCTGCGATGCGCTCGTTGTGGGTGGCGACGAGGGCGGCGCTGCCTTCGTCGCGGACGAGGCGGAGGAATTCGGCGAAGACGATGTCGGCGGTGGCCTCGTCGAGATTGCCGGTGGGCTCGTCGGCGAGGACGAGGGCGGGGCGGTTGGCGAGCGCTCGGGCGACGGCGACTCGCTGCTGCTCGCCGCCGGACAATTTGCTCGGACGATGGGTCACTCGGTCCGCCAGGCCGAGGCTGCCGAGCAAGGTCCGCGCCCGCTCCTCCGCTTCATTGCGGGTCGAGCCTTTGACCAGCTGCGGGATGACGACGTTCTCGAGCGCCGTGAAATCGGGGAGGAGATGGTGGAACTGGTAGACGAAGCCCAATGTGTCGCGGCGCACCCGGGTGCGGTTGCCGTCGCTCAATTCGCCGACCTCCTCGGCGGCGATTCGGATCGAGCCCTCGAACCCGCCCTCGAGCAGACCAACCGCCTGAAGGAGAGTCGACTTGCCCGAGCCCGACGGCCCGAGCAGGGCGACGATCTCCCCTTCCCGCACCTCGAGATCGACGCCGCGCAGCACCTCGATGGTGACTCCGCCCTGACGGAAGCTGCGCCGCAGCCCGGCGACCTCGAGCACCTCATTCATAGCGCAGCACCTGGACGGGATCCGTGCTCGCCGCCTTCCAGGCCGGATAGAGGGTGGCGAGGAAGCTCAGCACCAGCGCCATCGTGACGATGGCGAGCACTTCGAACGGATCGGTCTTCGCCGGGAGCTCGGTCAGGAAGCGGATCGAGGGATCCCACAGATTCTGGCCGGTCAGGAACTGGAAGAAATTGACGAAGGGCTGCCGGAAGAAGAGCAGGAGGAAGCCCAAAGCGAGGCCGGCAAGGATGCCGGTCGCGCCGATGATCACGCCGACCGTCATGAAGACCTTCATCAACCCGCGCCGGGTTGCGCCCATGGTGCGCAATATGGCGATGTCGCGGGTCTTGGCCCGGACCAGCATGATCAGCGAGGAGAGGATGTTGAACACGGCGACGAGGATGATGATCGACAGGATGACGAACATCGCCACCCTCTCGACCTGCAGCGCCTCGAACAGCGACTGGTTCATCGAGCGCCAGTCCGCCACGACGGCGCGGCCGCTGACCCCGGCGCGAAGCGGGGCGAGGATCTCGCCGACCCGATTGGCGTCGACCGTCTGCACCTCGACCATGCCGACCGCGTCGCCCATCAGCAGCAAGCTCTGCGCATCCTCGATCGGCATGATCACGAACGACTTGTCGTAATCGTAGACGCCCACCTCGAAGATCGCGGCGACGTTGTAGGAGACGATCCGCGGCACCGTTCCGAACGGAGTGGTCCGCCCGTCCGGGCTGATCAGGCTGATCTGGCCGCCGACATTGGCGCCCAAGGCCTCGGCGAGGCGGGCGCCGATGGCGACGTTGCCGGCGCCGGGACGGAGCGCTTCGAGCGAGCCCGACAGGACCTTGCCCTGGAGCGTCCGGTTGCGCAGGATGTCGGCCCGGTCCATGCCGCGGACGAGGACTCCTTCCACCCTCCCCTCGTAGCTCACCATCAAGGGCTGCTCGATCAGCGGCAGTGCGTCGGTGACTCCGGGCGTGGCGCGCGCCTGCCTGACGACGTCGCGCCAGTCGGGCAGCTGGCCACCATAGCCCTGGACGACGGCGTGGCCGTTGAGGCCGACGATCTTGTCGATCAGCTCGGCGCGGAAGCCGTTCATCACGCTCATCACCACGATCAGGGCGGCGACTCCGAGCGCGACCGCGACCAGGCTGATCGCGGCGACGAGGAAGATAAACCCCTCGCCCTTGCCGGGCAGCAGATAGCGCCGGGCGATCATCCGCTCGTAGCGGGAGAGGATCATGACTTGCCGTCGCCCCGGCGCAGGCTGGGGCCCCGGGGAGTGAAGAGCTCGGCGTCCATTCTCACTGGGGTCCCGGCTTTCGCCGGGATGACGGGCGCGCTCATCCGGTCAGCCTCGCCAGCGCGCTCTCGACCGACAGCTCCTCGCGCTCGCCGCCGGCGCGGCGCTTGAGCTCAACGACGCCGCGCTCGAGCCCCTTGGGGCCGACGATCAGCTGCCAGGGCAGGCCGATCAGGTCCATGGTCGCGAACTTGGCGCCGCCGCGCTCGTCGCGGTCGTCGTAGAGCGTGTCGACGCCGGCGTCGCTGAGCCGTCCGTAAATCTCGTCGGCGGCGCTGGTGACGTTGCCGTCGTCGGCGCGCATGTTGATCAGGCCGACCTTGAAAGGCGCCACCGGCTCCGGCCAGACGATGCCCTTGTCGTCGTGGCTCGCCTCGATGATCGCCCCGGCCAGGCGCGAGACGCCGATGCCGTAGCTGCCCATTTCGGGATGGACCTGGCTGCCGTCCTGGGTCTGGACGCTCAAGCCCATGGCCTTCGAATATTTGGTGCCGAAGAAGAAGATGTGGCCGACCTCGATGCCGCGCGACGTCTGCAGCAGGGAGCCGATCTGGGCCTCACGTTGGAGGTCTCTCTTCTCGTCAGTAGCGGCGTATCGATGGCTTTGCTCAGTAACGTAGCGTTGGAGAGTCTCCTCATCGTCGTAGCCAGGAAACAGCTCGTCGCCAGCCGCGAAAGCCGCGTCGGCGAGCGGCTCAAAGAAGACCTCGCTCTCGCCCGACGGTGCGAGGATGATGAATTCGTGGCTGAGATCGCCGCCGATCGGCCCGGTATCGGCCTGCATCGGGATGGCGCGCAGGCCCATTCGGGCGAAGGTCCTCAAATAGGCGACGAACATCCGGTTGTAGCTGTGGCGGGCGCCGGCCTCGTCGAGGTCGAAGCTGTAGGCGTCCTTCATCAGGAACTCGCGGCCGCGCATCACTCCGAAGCGGGGACGGACCTCGTCGCGGAACTTCCACTGGATGTGGTAGAGGATCCGCGGCAAATCGCGGTAGCTCCTCGCGCCGTCGCGGAAGAGGGCGGTGATCATCTCCTCGTTGGTCGGGCCGTAGAGCATGTCGCGGTCGTGGCGGTCGCGGATCCGGAGCATCTCCGGGCCGTAGGCGTCGAAGCGGCCCGACTGGCGCCAGAGGTCGGCGGACTGGAGCGTCGGCATCAGCAGCTCGACGGCGCCGGCGCGGTCCTGCTCCTCGCGGACGATCGCCTCGATCCGCTTCAGGACCCTGAGGCCCAGCGGGAGCCAGGCGTAGATGCCGGCGGCGGTCTGGCGAACGAGGCCGGCGCGAAGCATCAGCCGGTGGCTGACGATCTGGGCGTCGGCCGGAGTCTCCTTCATGACCGGGAGGAAATAGCGGGAAAGGCGCATGGCTTGCGCTCCTACGGGGCCGCCCCCGCCAAGGCAACCGGGCGGCGGCGGGCGGGCCTGTTGCCTTACCGACACAGGCGCTGAGCAAAGTAGGCCAAGCCCTTGGATAGGCAGTGACAAGGCGTCCGGGCCCTCATAGCGTCCCGGCCACGAACGAAGGCGACAGCCGGGTTCGGGGAGGCCTTGAGCCCCACATCCCCATGCGAGGGGGGATGTGCGCGGGCCGGGCATCTTGACCAAGGGGGTCGGCGCGCAAGCGCCGCGACGGTGCCCGGGCAGCGATGCCCGGGCACTTTTGCTTTGTGGTGGCAAGTTTTCGATGGTTGGCGAATGACGGTTCGAAATCGAGCTTTCGGGCTGCAATGGCGGAAAACCGCCATTTTCGACGCGAGAAATCGTCAAAGCCCGCCACAAATCGCCATCAAAGGAGCGTGAAACGACGCGAAAAGCCGCGACGACCGCCCTCGCCGCCGCCGCGCCCTCCCCGCTTCAGCCCGCGCGGCAGAGGAGCAGCCAGGTGGCGACGAGGACGGCCGCCAGCATGACGTGCGGGAGCAGCACGGCGGGGCGGACGAGAGCCTTGAAAAAATCCGCCGCGGCGAAGCCGGACGCCATGTTGAAATCGGCAGGCCTGTTCTCGGCATAAGTGGCGGCTGCCGTTTCGAAACGATGGCGAAAGCACCGTTCGAGCGCGAGATAATAGGCGTCGAGCATTGCGAAGACGGCCACCGCCGGCAGTCCGACCAGGGCGAAGGCGCCGCCGCCGTCCTTCACCGCCAGCCCGACGATGGCGGTGGTGAGAGTGATGCTCCAGCCCTTCACCAGGAAGCTGTTGCCGGCCAGGCGGGTAATCACCGCCTGCAGGAAATCGAGATGCTTGCTGTCCGCCATCGCCTCACTCTCCGCCACGGGCCAGTTCCTCGACGATCGTCTGCATGATCAGCGGGTAGGGAACGACCTCGGCCTCCAATTCCTTGCGGCGGACGTCTTCGAGCCTGTGCTCGCCCGCAGCCTCAAGGGGCCGCTCAGGCCGCCGGCGGCTGCGCTCCCGCATCACCCGCTCGTCGATGAAGTCGAACGGTCCTTCAGCCCTCTCGCCGATCACGAGGCTCGCTCCGCCCGTGCCTTTCAGCACGTAGCGCGGACGGCCGGGACGGAAGGTGCGGAAGAGGCGCGCCTCCTCGATCACCCCCTCCATTCCCCCGATTGCGACCATGCAATCGGCGTCGGTCCGCCCGATCATCGCCTCGCGCATCCGGCGCAGGCTGAGCGGGAAGCGGGAGCCTTGCGGGGGAGGCGGATCGTTGAAATCCTCGCTCGGATCCTTGTCGATCCAATGGACGTCGGCGAGGCCGTGGCTGAACATCAGCATCGTCTCCTCCGGCGCGTGGCCGAGGAAGATCTTCGACTGGTATATTTGCACCTGCGCGCGGGGACGCTCCTCGAGCGATTCCGCGAAGCGGGCCGGGCGATATTCGCCCGCCACCGTCGCCACCAGCGGCGAAATGGCCGGATGGCCGCCAAAGACCAGGGTGCCGCCTTCCGAGAGAACGGCGCGAGTCAGGCTCACTACCGCCTGCTCGATCTCCAGGGAAGCGTCCGCGATGCGATGGAAATCCTGGCTGCGATGGCGCGCCGGCACGCTCGCGGACATGAAGACGGTCCGCCCCGCCATCCTGGTGCCGCGGCCCACGCCCTTCACAATGCCCCCCGCGCCATTTCGGCGGCGGCCCAGACCAGGCGTCCCTCGTCGACGATCTTCAGGTCGCACAAGCCGGCCAGCCACTCGTTGCGCACCACGCGCGGCGGCTCCATCAGGCTGGTCAGGCCGATGATCACGCCCGCAGTGGGTTTGACGGCGGCGCCGTGCACGAGGTGGAAATCGGGCAGCTCGGGCGGTCGGGTCGTCAACCAGGTCAAATAATCCTTGCCGGGCGCGGCGACTCGAAACGCGCCGTTGGGCTGGCGTTCCGGCGGCGCCCCGCCGGCGCGCTGGACGGCTTCGTCGAACGACTGCTCGAGCGCGATGCGGCGGCGAAGCAGCGCGCGATCATGCTGCGTCCGGGCCAGCGCGGTCACCTTTGCGACCGCGTCGGCGGTGAGCGGGCCGCCGGCCTGGCCGCCGACGAAATCGGCGGGCTTCAGATTCATCCGGATATCGTCGTCGATTCCCGGCACCTTGGGAGCGCCGGCGAAATTGACGGCGAAGAGGCCGAGGCCGCAGCTCTTGGCCACGTTGATCTCGTACAGGACCCATTCGGAGTCGAGGAGATGCTCGGATTCGAGCACCAGCACCATCGACTTATCGCCCAGCTCCTGGGTCAGCCGCGACTGGAAATTGACGCCGGGCGCGATCCGGAAATGGTCGAGGAAGGTGTCGAACCGGGCATGCGAGAGGGCGTCGAACAGCTGGATCGCCGCCTCCGCCGCATCGACCTGCCGGTAGCTGATGAAGATTTTCGGCTGCGCCGCCGTAATCGCCGAGGTCTGGAAGACGGCCGGCAGGACCTCCTCGACCGAGCGGCTCCAGAAGGCCGCATTCTGCTCGTCCACCCCCGGCGGCAGAAGCGACCAGATCTTCGTGCGGGCGGTCGAGGGCAAAGCCGGCAGGATCACGAAGGCCGGATCGCCCGAGAGCCACGGCCGCAGCATCGGATGCCCCGGTGAAAGCGGCGTGACGTCGTCGCCGACGACGACCAGGACCTTCTGGCAATCGGCCTCGCGGAGCGCATGGCACGCCCCGGCCGCCGCGGCACCGCCGCAGGGAGAATCGACCGGAAGCCCGGCCGCGACCCCCCACAGCTCGGTCAGGAAGGCCGCGGCGAGGCGACGCATGTCGGCCTTCGATGTTGGCGAGCCGACATGGGCGAAGGCGAGCAAGACCGGGTTGGTCAAAGGCAGGCCCGAATAGGCCTCGCAGGTGAAGTGGCCGGGAGCGTCCTCCACCTGCACGATCAGCTGAATATTCTGGCGCAGCGGCATCCCCACCTCCCGCAAACCATCCCTACTCCCGCCTCGGGTCGCCCACAAGGCGCCCGGGCCGGGCCTCATCGCCGACCGCGACGTTGCCAAAACGCCTCCCTGTCCCTATCTCAACTAGGCTGACGTCGCCTGCGACGGAATTTGCGGCCCCTTCCCGGCCCCGCCTTCCCTTTCATGCTTCTCGCCCACGCTCCGCGACCTTTGTCGCCCCGCGCGGACATTACGATACCGGCCCGCGCGCCGAGGGAGACTATGAGCATGGCGAAGGAAGCGACTCTAACCGTCGAGGGCGAGATCGACGAAATCTATCCGGACGGGCGCTTCGGGGTCCGGCTCGACAACGACCATCGGGTGATCGTCTACACCGCCGGCAAGATGCGGCGCTTCCGGATCCGCTCGGTGGTCGGCGACCGGGTCCATGTCGAGATGACTCCCTACGACCTCACCAAGGGCCGGCTGATCTTCCGCGAGCGAACGCCGGGCCAGGGGCCCGGCACCGGCGCCCGCCGCCCCGGCGCGAAACGATAGAGCTTTTACAACGTTGACCCCCCGAGCGGGGGGCAGGAGACAGACTATGGGCGGTACCCCCGACAGCACCCGCACCCCGATCAAGCCCTTCCTCATCGCCAAGGACGACGAAGGGCAAGTGCGGCTGACGCTGCGCGAGACGCGCTATAACGGCCAGGGCTATCCGATCGTCACCACCACCCTGCACGACGAGCCCTTCCCCACCGCCAATGCGGCACGCGCCTATGCCCGCGAGCATTTCGGCGCCGAAGCCGGACAATTCGCGAGCAAGTAGGCGCGGCTCGCAAGTCCCACAGAAAGGAAGATCATGCCCACAGGCACCGTCAAGTTCTTCAATACCGACCGCGGCTACGGCTTCATCACCAACGAGGCGGGCGGCCCCGACGCCTTCGTCCATATCACCGCCGTCGAACGGGCCGGGATGGACACGCTGCGCGAGGGCCAGAAGCTCAGCTACGAGCTCGAGACCGGCAACAACGGCAAGTCGTCGGCGGTCAATCTCTCCGACGCGAGCTGACCTTCAACGCCCCGGCGCCTCCCGTGGCGGCCGGTGCGGCAACGCCGACTGCGCCGCGGATCGGGACCCTGCAAGGCGCGGCCGTGACCGGGCTGTCAGGCCTAGTCAGCTCGCCCTCCTCATCCCTCTCCCGTCCTTACGGGAGAGGAGGGGCCCACCGCCGCAAGGCGGTGGGAGGTGAGGGTCTGTAGCACTGACTCAGCAAGACCCTCACCTCCCATCCGCTGCGCGGATGGGCCCCTCCTCTCCCGCGAAAAGCGGGAGAGGGGTTTGGATCGGCGCCCAGCTGAATGTCGATCCAGCCAAGGCCCTAGTCGGTCGTTCAGTTGGCGCCGCCCGCCGCTCCGGCCTTGGGCGGCGGCAGCGGCAGGGTCGGCGAGGCTTCGGCGGCGCCGGGGACGGCGTAATCCTCGATCGCCTTCCAGCTGCCGTCGTCCTGCTTCCTGAACACGGTGAGGTAGGAGCCCGCCACGTTCTGCGGTTTCTTCGTCGCCGGATCGGTGAAGGCGACCCGGAAGCTGCCGCGCGTGTAGGCCATGTCCCCGGCCTCGGCGACCCCGGTCTTCTCGTTGGTGAAATCGATCGCGAAGGCGGGATCCTTGAGGTCGCCGTCGGTGGCGGCGCGGATCGCGGCGGCGCCGCTCTGGACGGGCGCTCCGGGGACGGCGACGACCGCGTCGTCGGCATAGAAGCCGGCGACCCTGGCCGAATCCTTCGCCTTCCAGGCGGCGAGCATGCCGGCCTCGGTCCGCTTGACCTCGTCGGCGGCGGCGGCGGTGTCGGCGCGGCCGTGGCGGTCGCCTTTGCCGTGGTGGTCGCCGCAGCGGCCGCAGCCGGCCAGGGCGACGGTGAGAGCCAGGGTCGAGACGACGAGCTTGCGGTTCATCTGCGTCCTCCTTCGGAAAAGAGGGTCCAGAAGAAGCCCCCTATGCCGGCTTGGCAAGCGCTTTCGCAGGCGGAACGACCGGCACGGGCGGCATCGGCCGGCAGGAACCGGCCCGGCGCGCCTCGTCCAGCGGGGCGAAGCGGCCGCGGTCGGTGACGAGGATCCGGAGCAAGGCGACGCCGCGATTCCCGGCCAGCCTGACCGACTCCGCGCCCGGCGGAACCTTCTGCCCGGGCCGGGCGAGGACGATCCGGATCGGCCCGTTTTTCGAGTCGCGATTGTTGCGGACGAAGACGACGTCGGTGCGGCGATCGAAGACCGAGAGCGACCAGTAAGGGGCCGGCACCGGTGGGATTTCGATCAGCAAAGGTCCGTTGGACAGGTCGAACGGACAGGAGGAATAAGCGAGGTCGGGGCTGGGACGGACGACCGTATCCCGCCCGGGCCCGCGCAGCGGCGCGTGCAACATATGGTTGAGGCCGCCGGCCCCGGCGAGGCGCCTGACGGCGATGTCCATGACGACCCGCGGAGCGGCGACGAGCGCCGCCTGCCAGGCGAAGGCGGCGGCGACCAGGCCGAACAGCATGGGGAAGAGCCAGCGGCGCATCACGGACAGCCAAGCCGGTCTATGCGCGGCAGGCGTTCGCGGGGGAGGTCGCCCTTGCCGCCGCCGGCGGGGAGGTAGACTCGAAGGGTGAGGTTGAAGCGCTCGATCCCGCCGGTCGGGAGCCAGCGGCCGGGCTGCGGATCGGGCGCGGCGAGGATCGTCCAGGCGCCGCGCTCGGCCGGGCCCATGGCGGCGCTGCCGACGGAATAGACGCCGGCCGGGTTGGCGACGAGATAGCCGGCGGCATCGTAGAGGGTGAGGCTGAACCAGGCGCCGCCGGCGTCGCCGCCCGCGATCCGGTAGCGGCAGCGGCCGTCGAGGGGGCGGCCCTTATCGTCCTCGTCGGCGCTGTAATAGCGGGCCTCGCGGGCGGGCAAGGCGAGCAGGCCGTGGAGGGCGACCGACGCGCGGGTGAAAGCCGAGGCGCGCGCCGTCCCGACGTCGCCGCCGGTGGTCCAGGGGCCGATCCTGGCCGAGGATCCGAACGCGCCGGACCGGAGCGAGGAGACGGCGGCGCCGGTGCCGAGGAGGAGGCCGGCGAAGCCGCAGAGGAGGTAGCGGGCCCAGGGCTTCATCGCCAATCCTCCTCTCCCGCCTTTCGCGGGAGAGGCGGGACCCAAGCCGAAGGCTTGGGGGGTGAGGGTCTTGCTGAGTCGGCGGTACAGACCCTCACCTCCCATCGCTGGCGCGATGGGCCCCTCCTCTCCCGTGAAAAGCGGGAGAGGGTCATAATCCGAGCGCCTCCTGCGCCTGCTTGTGCCTCAGCGCGGCCTGGGCCGCCGCCAGCCTGGCTATGGGGACTCGGTAGGGGCTCGCCGACACGTAGTCCAAACCCACCTTCTCGCAGAAGGCGATCGAGGCGGGGTCGCCGCCATGCTCGCCGCAGATGCCGAGCTTGAGGCCGGGCTTCGCCCCCCGGCCCCGCTCGGCGGCCAGAGCGATCAGCTCGCCGACCCCGGCCTCGTCGATCGAGACGAACGGGTCGCGCTCGAAAATGCCCTTCTCGACATAGAGAGTGAGGAAGCGGCCGGCATCGTCGCGGCTGACCCCGAGCGCGGTCTGGGTGAGGTCGTTGGTGCCGAAGCTGAAGAACTGGGCCTCGGCGGCGATGTCGGCGGCGCGGAGCGCGGCCCGGGGCAGCTCGATCATGGTGCCGACGAGATAGCCGATTCTGGTCCCCTGCTCGGCGAAGACGGCGGCGGCGGTGCGGTCGATCAGCTCGCGGACGATCTTCAGCTCGGCGGCGGTGGCGACGAGGGGCACCATCACTTCGGGGACGGGCGCTTCGCCACCGTCCCGGGCCACCGCCACCGCCGCCTCGAAGATGGCGCGGGCCTGCATCTCGTAAATCTCGGGATAGGTGATGCCGAGCCGGCAGCCGCGATGGCCGAGCATCGGGTTGAACTCGTGAAGCTCGGCGACCCGGCGTTTCAGGGCCTCGACCGCGATGCCGGCGCCGGCGGCGACCTCGGCCAGCTCGGCCTCGCCATGGGGGAGGAATTCGTGGAGCGGCGGGTCGAGCAGCCGGATCGTCACCGGCAGCGGCGCCATGATCCGGAAGATCTCCTCGAAGTCCGCGCGCTGGGCGGGGAGGAGCCTGGCGAGGGCGGCGCGGCGGCCGGCCTCGTCGCTGGCGACGATCATCCGGCGGACTGCCAAGATGCGTTCCGAATCGAAGAACATATGCTCGGTCCGGCACAGGCCGATGCCCTCGGCGCCGAACTCGCGGGCGGTCCGGCAGTCGAGCGGGGTCTCGGCGTTGGTTCGCACCTTGAGCCGGCGATGGGCGTCGGCCCAGGCCATCAGGGTGCCGAAATCGCCGACCAGCTCGGGCTGGACGGTGGC
Source organism: Sphingomonadales bacterium (assembly GCA_034668485.1). Lineage (GTDB taxonomy): Bacteria > Pseudomonadota > Alphaproteobacteria > Sphingomonadales > Sphingomonadaceae > Allosphingosinicella. Next base: position 1,094 of record JAXDPG010000425.1, on the reverse strand, counting down.
GACGGCGCCGAGCATGACTTCGCCCGAGCTGCCGTCGAGGGTGATCGTCTCCCCTTCCCGGACCTCGATCGTCCCGACCTTCATCCGCCGGGCGGCATAGTCGACCGATATCGAGCCGGCGCCGCTGACGCAGGGCCGGCCCATGCCGCGGGCGACGACGGCGGCGTGGCTGGTCATGCCGCCGCGGGCGGTGAGGATCCCTTCCGCCGCGTGCATGCCGTGAATGTCCTCGGGGCTGGTCTCGACGCGGACCAGGATCACCTTCTCGCCGAGGCTCTTGCGGTGCTCGGCGGTGTCGGCGTCGAACACCGCGGCCCCGGAGGCCGCGCCCGGCGAGGCGGGCAGGCCCCTGGCGATGACGTTGCGCTCCGCCCCGGGGTCGAGCGTCGGGTGGAGCAGCTGGTCGAGCGCCTGCGGATCGATCCGAAGCACCGCCTCCTCCTGGCTGACCAGGCCTTCCCCGGCCATGTCGACGGCGATCCGCAAGGCCGCCTTCGCCGTGCGCTTGCCGGTGCGCGTCTGGAGCATGAAGAGCCGGCCGCGCTCGACGGTGAACTCGATGTCCTGCATGTCGCGATAATGGCGCTCGAGCAGGTCGAAGACCCGGGCGAGCTCGGCGAACACCTCCGGCATCGATTCTTCCATCGACGGCGCCCTGGCGCCGGCGCCCTCGCGGGCCGAGCGGGTCAGATATTGCGGGGTGCGGATGCCGGCGACGACGTCCTCGCCCTGGGCGTTGATCAGATATTCGCCGTAATAAGCGCGCTCGCCGGTCGACGGGTTGCGGGTGAAGGCGACTCCGGTGGCCGACGTCTCGCCCATGTTGCCGAACACCATCGCCTGGACGTTGACGGCGGTACCCCAGTCGCCGGGGATCGAGTTGAGGCGGCGGTAGGTCTTCGCCCGGTCGGACTGCCAGGAGCCGAAGACGGCGCCGACCGCGCCCCAGAGCTGCTCGTGGACGTCCTCGGGGAAGGGCGAACCCCGCTCCTCGGCGACGATCTCGCGGTAGCGGACGGTAAGGCGGCGCCAGTCCTCCGCCCCCAATTCGGTGTCGAGATGGACGCCCTTGTCCTCCTTGGCGATCTCGAGCG
>JAXDPG010000424.1:0-20904 GCA_034668485.1 Sphingomonadales bacterium | reverse complement strand
CTCGATCTTGGTATCTCTCCTCACGCTGTGGAGAAAAGGTTGAAGATGGCCCGCGCCAAGCTGGGCCTGTCCTCGTCCCTTGAAGCTGCGAAGCTGGTGGAGTCGTTAGAGCGGTCCGGTCGGCTGGGACCCCGCTCGTCGGACCTTCCCTCGGGCAATGCCGGGCCCGATGAAGTCGGCTCCGTTGCCGCCCCGCGAAACGAGACCGCGTGGATGAAGCGGCGGCACCAGGTTTATGTGGTCTCAGGAGCAATGCTAATGAGCTTTTTTGCCGCAGCAGCCCTGATAATTTGGGTTCAGTCATCCGGCGCCGTCGAGGGGCAGACAAGTCCGCCGGCAATGGTCCCGTCCGCACCGCCGGCCGCAACCAGCTCCGTGCCGACTGCCGGCACCGAGGCTGCCTTGCGGAGCCTTGTCGCCGGGCTGGCGAGCGGCTCGCCCGAATACGACAAGCTCTCTCCGCGGTTCGCCGAAGTCGTCCGCCGGGACCTGCCCGGGACGCAGCCCCTCTTCAGCTCGATGGGCGAGCTGAGGTCGGTAACTTTCCGCGGGCGCGGCGAGATGGGCGACGACGTCTACGACCTGGTGTTCGCCAACGGCGGGGTGATGATGTCGGCCGCGCTCGACGCCGAGGGCAGGATGGTCGGCGGCATTCTCCAACCGGTGGGAAGGCCTGGAGAACCGGCGGCCGGCACCGAGGCCGCCTTGCGGAGCCTTGTCGCCGGGCTGGCGAGCGGCTCGCCCGACTACGACAAGCTCTCTCCGCAGTTCGCCGAAGTCGTCCGCCGGGACCTGCCCATGACCCATCGCATGTTCAGCGCGCTGGGCGAGCTGAAGTCGGTGACTTTCCGCGGGCGCGGCGCGAGGGGCGACGACGCCTACGACCTGGTGTTCGCCAACGGCGAGGTGACGATGTCGGCCGCACTCGACGCCGAGGGCAGGATGGCCGGGGGCATTCTCCGACCGGTGGGTCCTCCTGGGCGCTGACTGCGGGGCCAACGGCCTTACGGGAAAAAGGAATGTCCGCTTTCGACCCAAAGCGGACATTCGGCGGATCCGATACCCTTGGCTGCCTCTGGCCGTTAGCGGGATGTCTGCTCTGGGGTGGCGGAGGCAGCACAGCGGACCTTCAGCCCGCGACGCCGGTATACGTCCGCTAACGACCCACTGCGGACATTGGCCGGATACCCGGGGTTACGCGTTCAAGATAGACGCGCGGCCTTACTTTCCCTCTTCCCCTACACATGGGCTTCGCTCGGAGCTGTGGGGACTTTCGGAGCTTGAGTCTGCCCTGTCACTCGATCCACCATTTCCACCCATTGTGGGAGAAACTGCAGGACCGTCTCATCTCCATAGAGCGCGCTGTGCCGTCCCCAGAAGCGACCAGGAAGTCCCACCTTGTGTTCGACGACACGAAAGCTTGGCGTGGTCGTGACATTGAGGTCCACGAACAGGCTGTCGAACAATCCTTCCCATCCGAACACGAGCGGGTGCGCCCTAGCGATCAGAGAGCTCGTTATGACCAGACCGAAACTTAACAGCGCGATCATGGCAACCTTGAACCAGGTCAGATAGAGATATTCGATCGAGCCGCCGGTGCGCAGCCCGGACGAATAGGCGTAATAACCAACTCCCACGAAGGAAAACAGCAACAGCGTCAGGGCGATCACGTTGAGCAGATGGGGTATTCTCGTGACGATGAAGGAAAGCCTGAGAAACATGGCTGCCTCGTCGAGAGCGGATCGTATTACCAGGACGATGACATCCGGCTCGCCAGGATCGATCCGCTCCGCGATTGCATCCCGCTTGGCATAGAAGGCTCGATGAAGACCGGGTCCGTATCGTCTCGCGCCAAAATTGGTTGCGAAGAGCACGAGCAGGTTGCCGACGAGCATGATTTCCCCAACTCGCCCGATCATCGATCCAAGGTAATAAGCGGTGAGTTCAACCCCGGTCACCAGCAATGCACAAAGGACGAGCGCCAGGCGCACGACCAAGCTGCCGGTGTCCCTCCTGATGCACTGGATGAAAGGGGTAGAGATACAGACGACGCTGGCAACCCGCTCGCGGATCGATTTTTCCTTGAGGGCATACAGGGAAATGTTGCCGCCATGGCTGTGGCAAATGAGATGGATTCTGGCCTTGGGGCATTCAGCGGCCGCCGCTCTGACGAACTCGCGGAGTAACTCGGCCGCGGAAAGTCTCGCGGAATGCGCGTTGGCGCCGGTCCATTCGAACCGCATGATCCGGGACGGGGGGTAGGCTGACTTGAGCGCGCGACACAGGCTGGAATCTTCGCCAGTCCATTTCGCGCCACGCGCGAAGGTCCCGTGAATGAGAACGAACACGTGCGAAACTGGGGTGGTGTCGGCCAAGGACATGTCGCGCCCCCCTCCCCGGCTCAGCCACCAGCCAGGAAAATTCAAAGTCGAGACGACACGATAGCCTGCAGCAGCTTGCTTACGCCACCGTCAATGTCCGCTTGCCACCCCTTGCGGGCATGAGCGCCGCATCTCGCCGGCGCTCATGCCTTGCGCCACGATTAGACTTCGGTTCCCTCAGCCAGCATCAGAGCGTCTTCCACATCAACGCCGAGGTAGCGAACCGTGCTCTCGATCTTCGTGCCTTCTCGTTTTCTGCTGGATGACAATCGCGCGGTTGCGCACCGCTCCGCCCGATACCAGCTCGCCAATTCGTACTGTGACAACGTCGCAACCTCGCAGCTTGCACTCGATAGCCAAGTCGAACAGCGCACGATCACGTAGCCGCCGCTCGCGATCCAGCCAGAACCTGATCGCCCAAACCTGCTGTTGCTTAAGGGCTCCCTTCGCACCAAGCCCGCGTCCGGCATTCCAGGGTCGCCGGTCGGCAAAAGCGGGGTCGAATGCTGAATGTCCCATCTCATTTTCTCCTGCGGCCGCAATTGACCGCGAGGAAAACACAGACGGCGGCGCCAACAGCGAACCGGCTGGTCTCAGGCGCGACGAATGAAGGCTCTCACGCCCGGTTTCGGCGCAAAGCGGCCATCAGCCCGAACCTCCGCTTTGGGACGTGGCGGCCACGACTTTGACTGCCTCGGGTATTTTAATCCCGCCTCCGATGGGCGGAAAATCACCCCGGCAGCTTCACCGTGTCGATGAACAGATCGAGCTGGGCGTCGCACTGGTTGCGGATCAGAATCTGCGCCATGTCCTCGAGCCCGGCCGGCCTGGCCGGGATCGTCCGGAAGCGGATGGTCGTCGGCGCGGCGGCGGCGCCGGAAAGGCGGTATTCGGCGCCGTCGCTGACGGGCAGGTCGGATGGCCAGTCGAGCGTGGTCGAACCGGGCTGCCAGCCGATCCGCTTCGTCCGGCCGCCGGGCCCGGCGATGCTCAAAGTGGCCGCCGCGGCGGCGTCGGCCCGCCACAGTGTGACTTTCGAGGCCTCGGCGACGCAGAAATTGGAGCTTCGCGCCACGTCGACATGCCAGATGCTGGGCGGGCGCAGGGCGCCCGTCTCGATCCCTCGGACGGCGCCGATCCGGGCCCTGCGGTCGACCGCGGGGGCGGCCGAAGCGATGCGCCCGATCGCCGGAGCGCCCGCCGTGAAGCTGCCGGGGCCGCGCAGGATTCGGGTGCCGTGGCCGTCGAGCAGGATCAGCTGGTCGCCGGCCTTGAGGGCGAGCCGGGCGCTCTCCGGCAGTCGCCGGCCGGGCGGGTAGCCTTTGGCGGACGGGCCGGAGGACCGGACGACGAGGATGTCGGCCGCCGCCCCGGTCGCCGCGGCGAGGAGGACGAGCGCGAACAACGGCCGCATCAGGACGCTATTTGGAACCCAAGACAAAATGACCTCCTGGACCTGTCTCGCGCAGGCGATACACCAATTCGGCGAGGGCCGCATCCTCACCCTCCGCGGCGATCGCCTCGAGGGCCTTCAGCGCGTCGCCGTCCCCGGCGTCGAAAGCCAGCCACAGCTCGGTCAGGCGCCGCCGCGACTCCGCCGGCATGTGCGGCATCGGCTCCCACACCTCGACCGGGGTGGCGCGGCCGCTGAGCACGATCCGGCCGAGAGGCCGGAAGATGTCGAGGCCGGTCTCGGCCTTCGCCTCGGCGCTGACGAGGATCGTCGAGTGGAGATATTTGTTGGCCGATTCGAGGCGCGCGGCGGTGTTCATGCCGTCGCCCAATGCGGTGTACTGGATGCGGCCTTCGCCGCCGAAATTCCCGACCACCGCCTCGCCGCGATGGAGGCCGACGCGGGTGCAGCCGATGGCCGGAAGGTCGGGCCCGGCGCTGCGGCGGAACGATTCGCCGGCCTCGTACATGGCCACGGCCGCGAGGATTGCGCGGTCGGCGTCGTCGGGCCGGGCGATCGGCGCCCCCCAGAAAGCGACGACGGCGTCGCCGACGAACTTGTCGATCGTGCCGCCGTGGCGGAGGACGACCTCGCTCAGCATCTCGAGATAGCGGTTGAGCAGGGTGGAGAGCTGCTCCGGCGTTGTCGCGTGGCTGAGCCTGGTGAAGCCTTCGAGGTCGGAGAAGAGGGCGTAGATCTGCCTCTTCTCGCCGGTGAGGGTCAAACGCTCCGGATCCTTCAGGATCTCGGCGGCGACGTCGGCAGGGAGATATTTGCCGAGCGTCGCCTGGGCGAAGCGGCGCTGCTCCGAGCCGACGCCGCGGGCGGCGGTGCCGGCGGCGGCGAACGCGAAAGCCCAGCCGAGGGCCGCTCCGAAGGCGGGCACGCCGTAGGTGTCGAGGCCCCAATCCTGGAGCAGGAACGGGGCGGCGGCGATGACGAGGAGCTGAGTCGCCAGCACCAGAGCGAGGCGCCACCCGCGCCAGTCGAGCAGGCTGCTGACGCCGCCCGCGACGACCATGGCGATCGCGTTCACCCACAACAGGAAGGGGGGCAGTGGAGGGCGCAGGCGGCCGTCGAGCTGCTGGGCGAGCATGTGGGCGTGGACCTCGACGCCCTTCAGCCAGCGCCCGCTCTGACGGCTCATCGGAGTCTCGTAGTCGTCCTGGTCCTTGATGTTGCCGCCGATCAGCACGTAGCGGCCCCTTATCTGGTCGCGGAGCGCGTCGCCGAGCAAAGGGAGGGTGTCGATGGGGAAAGCGGCGAAGACGGGGCGTTCCGAATCGGCCGGCAGCGTGAAGTCGATGCTTCCCGAATAGCGATCGAACTCCGGATGGACCCCGGTCATCGCGTTGGCGAGCAGCGGCGGGAGGCTTCCCCGGCGCTCCGGCCAGCGGCGGATGACGCCGTCCTCGTAATCCGGCTCCATGCGGATGCTGGCGGGCCCGACCCGCCGGCCGCTCGCCGCCCTGATGAATCCGCGCAGGAATTCGTGCTGCTCATATTCGATCTGGTCCTCGTTCTGGGCCGGCGTGGCGTAGGCGATCAGGGTCGGAGTCTTCATCGCCTTGAAGGTGGCGAGGAGCTGCGCATCCTCGGCCTGCGGCTGGTCGAACAGGATGTCGATGCCGATCGCCTTCGGGCCCATGGCGTCCAGCGCCGCGAGCGCGTCGGCCAGCACCTTGCGGTCGAGCGGGGAGCGTTTCTGCAGCGCCCGCAAGGTCTGGTCGTCATAGGTGACGAGCACGATCCGGTCGTCCTGCACCCGGTGCTGGGCGGAGCGGACGAAGCGGATGTCGTAGAGCGCCCGCTCGGCGTCGCTGGCCAGGGGCAGGTGCCAGGAAGAGCGCGCGAGGATCAGCGCCAGCCCGAGGAAGACGGCGGTGCCGGCGAGCCGGACCCAGCCGATCTGCCTGAGCGCCCGCTTCAGCCGCCGATCCGCCCCCTCCTGTGCCATGATCCCCCCATAGCCGCGCCGGCTCCGGGATAGAGGCAAAGCGCCCGGTCGGCTAGCGGGCGCCGGCGCGAAGCGCCTGCTCCCAGGCGCGCTCGGCCAGCGGCTCGAGGCTGGCGGCCATTTGTCCGGCGTGGGCGGAGGAGGCGGTGCCGCGGACCAGCCGGCCCTTGATGCCGTGGACGATCGCGGCCAGCCGGAACATGTTGAACGCCATGTAGAAGTCGATGTCGGTTATGCCGCTGCGACCGGTCCGGCGGCAATAAGCGGCGACGTAATCCGCCTCGGACGGGATGTTCAGGGCGGCGAGGTCGAGTCCGGCGAGGCCGGTCGAGACCCCGGCGGGCATTCGATAGACCATGAGATGATAGGTGAAGTCGGCCAGGGGATGGCCGAGCGTCGACAGCTCCCAGTCGAGCACCGCAAGCACCCTCGGCTCGGAAGGGTGGAAGATCATGTTGTCGCAGCGAAAGTCGCCGTGGATGATCCGGGCCGGCTCCTCGCCGCCGGGGATGTTGCTCGGCAGCCATTCGACCAGCCTGTCCATCGCGGCGACGCGGCCGGCCTCGACATCGCCCAGATATTGTTTCGACCAGCGCCCGATCTGACGCTCGAAATAATTTCCGGGCCTGCCGTAATCGCCGAGGCCCGCCGCCTCCGGGTCGATCAGGTGGAGCTGGGCGATCGCCGCGTTCATCGCGTCGAAATAGGCGGGCCGGTCCTCGCGCCCCACTTGCGGGAAGTCGGCTTCCCAGAAGATCCGGCCCTCCACCATCTCCATGACGTAGAAGGGCGTGCCGATCACTGCCTCGTCCGCGCACAGGCCGTAGGTCCGGGCGACCGGAAAGCCCTGCCCGCCAAGGGCGGTAATCACTCGATATTCGCGGTCGACTGCATGGGCACCCGGCAACAACTTGCCGGGAGGCTTGCGGCGCAGCACGTAGGACCGTTCCGGCGTGATCAGCTTGTAAGTGGGGTTGGACTGGCCGCCGCGGAACTGCTCGACCCGCAACGGGCCGCGATAGCCTTTCACTTCGCGCTCCAGCCATTGCTCGAGCGCGGCCGGGTCGAACTTGTGCGCGCTGCGGACTTCGATTGTGCCGCTGTTCTGGGCGCTTCGTTCCATTGTGCCAAGTTCCTTTCCCGACCGTGAATTGATCTTCGCGTGACTATCCTGCACAAAAGCCGGGGCCGGATCGGGCCCAGGGGCATCGCTGTAGCAATGGCCATGAACGGCTCAAAGGAGCAACTCTTCGCGCAGATGAGCTCGTCCTGCACGGGCCTGATCAACCGCATCGCCTTGTCCTACGAGGCCGACCCCTCCCTGCGCCGCGAGCTCATCCAGGACATATTGCTGGCGATCTGGGTGGCGCTGCCCAGCTTTCGGGGCGAGGCCTCGATCAAGACCTTCGCGGCCTCGATCGCCCAGAAACGCTGCATCTCCCACGTCTCGAAGCGCGCCCGGGAGCCGCGCCAGGTCGAGCTGCCCAACGACCTCGTCTGCATCGCACCCGCGCCCGACGAGACGGCGGTGCGCAACGACCAGAAAAGACTTCTCATCGAGTCCATCCAGCTGCTGCCCATCCCTCAGCGCGAGGCCATCGTCCTTTGCCTCGAGGGTTTCAGCTATGGCGAAATGGCCACCATCCTCGGGATATCGCCCAACGCCGCGATGCTGCGCTGCCAGCGTGCGAAGAGCGCCCTGAAGACGATCGTGGAGCGACGCTCATGACCGATCCCGATCTTCAACGCCTGGCCGACCTCTGGACCCAGCCCGATGCGGGCGGGCAGGAAGCGTTCGAAGCGCTCGCGCGCAAGGCGCGCCTGCGCGGCCGGATCTTCGCCTGGCTCGACTTCGCCGCGGTCGCCATCATCCTCGGCGGCGCGGTCCTCGGCATGTTCATGAAGCCCGGGGCGGTGACCACGGTGGCCGCGATCGCCCTGATCGTGATCACCGTCATCGTCACCCGCAAGCGGCGGCAGATCAAGCAGATGACCCGGGCGCTCGATACTGCCGGCCGACAGGCCTTCATCGAAACCAGCATCAGCCACGCCAATGCCAACCTCCGGCGCACCCGGCTGAGCCTCGCTTTCTTCCCGTTCGGAATCGTCATCGCCCTCATCTTCAAGATGTCGGTGCGCACGGCCGGGCATTCGGAGCTGATGTGGGCGGCCTTTCTGGAGTGGGCGCCGTCACCGCGCGCGATCATCGACTTCATCCTCCTCGCCCTCCTCTTCGCCTGGGGGCTGCGCACCCTGTGGCGGATCAAGCGGGAGCTGAGGGGCCTCGAGGCGTTGCGTTCGGCTTATGCCGAGGAAGCCGAATATGAGGACGCGACGGCAGCCTGACGGGCTTATCCCCGGATTTTCCCCTGAAATACCCACAGCTTAATTTGGATGGCGGCGAATGATTCTGTGCCGGCGCCGCGACTGATCGAAGCGGGGACGGGGCGGGGAGGATTTCGCTGCAACAGGCCGGGATCGGCTTTGTCGGCGCTTGCCGCTTCGTCCGCCGCAAACCGCAACGGAGAAGCGAAATGAAGATCATCGACATAGCGAAGCTGCCCGAGCTCAAGACCCGGGTGGGTATCCACGGCTCGGCGAGACAGCAGGAGGTCGGCGGCGTCTTCTGCGCCGGCGTCGTCATTATCGTCAGCAACTGACAAGCGGCCCGCGGGGTGGAGGCGCGAGGCGACCGCCGCCTGGCGCCGTGAGGAGGAACTCGATGATCATCGATCACGCCCTCGCCGTCTGGCTGGGCAGCGAGAGCGCTCGCGCCTCGACCCAGGCGGCGATGGGCGTCCTCGCCGCCGACATCGCGGCGATGCCGGCTATCGCCGCTCTGGGAGGGGCGGTGCCCGGCGCCCGGGACGCGGACTCGATGCTGGCGTTGGCGCGGACCTTTCTCGAGGACGACGAGACGCTCGGGCAAGTGGTTGCGGCGGCGGTCGCGACGGCCGCGGCGGACCCGATGTGCCGGCCGCCGCTCCGCGCGTCGCGCAACGACGTCCAGGACGGGCTGCTGCTGTTCAGCCATCCCCTGCTGACCCTCCAGCTGGCGGTGATGAATGCCGATGCCCTGGCGATCAAGCGCGGCTCCGGCGGGGACCCGGCGCCGATCTCGTTCACCGGTCAGCGCAGCCTGTTCCGATTCCTCAAGGGCGGCCGGGCGGTCCTGTCCATCTGGGAGGCGCGTCCCAGCGACGACGGCTTCAGCGTGAGCGACGCCGCTCCTTGCCGTCTGCGTGGACGGCGGCGACTCGAGGACGGGGACATGATCGAGTTCGACGGGCGCCGTGAAGCCTTCGTCGTCGACAGCGCGGAGTCCGACCTCGTCTACCTGTTCGCCTCGACGACGCTGGACTCAAGCCCGGTCGCGACGGACTATGATTGCCGGTCGCTCGAGCTGATCGCGGCGAGCAGCACCGACGATGTGAGCTCGCGCGTCCAGATGATGCTCGCCTTGCTCCGCGCTTTGGGGCGGCGCGATGCCGCGGCCCTGTTCGCCGAGCGGCTGCGGGCACGCCATTTCCATGCGCGCTGGCAGGCGATGCGGGAGTTGCTGGCGCTCGATGCCGAGCTCGCCTTGCCGCACCTGAGGCGGATGGCCGGATGCGACCCCCATCCGGAAGTGCGCGCCGCCGCCGCCGAGACCCTCGCCGTCTTTTTCCCGGAGGCGCACCGATGCCCCGCCTGATCGAGACCGACGCGGCCGAGGCGATCGAGCTCGGCGACCTCGTCGAGGCGCTCGCGACGGGCGGCTTCGACCCCGACGACGATGCCAGCCTTGCCGGGTTCGGGCCGGCGCTCAGGAAGCTCGGCAACAACCGCACCTTCCTCGGCGACCTGGTGGTGGAGGAGCTCAAGCAAGGCTGCGCCGGCCAGAGCGAGCGCAACCGCTACACCGCGCAGGTGATCCTCCTCCATGCCGCCCCGGGCTTTGCCATCCGCGCCAATTTCTGGCCCGCCGCCGACGACAGCGTCGTCGTCAACAGCGGCACAGGGCCTTTCTTCTACGGGGTCCCCCACGACCACAATTTCAGCTTCCTCACCGTCGGCTATCTCGGGCCCGGCTATTGGAGCGATTATTTCGAATATGACTATGGCGACGTCGCCGGCTTCACCGGGGAGCGGGTGCCGCTGCGCTTCGTCGAGCGGTCGCGTCTCGCCGAGGGCAAGGTCATGCTCTACCGCAAGTTCCGCGACGTCCATTCCCAGCTGCCCCCCGAGCAGCTGTCGGTCTCGCTCAACATCCTCGCCCACTCGTCCGCCGCCGAATTCCTCGACCAGTATCGGTTCGATCTCGAGCGCGGCGAGGTCGCCGGGATCATCAACAACAACGCCCTCGAGGCCCTGCTCAAGCTCGCCGCTCATCTCGGCGGCGGCAACGGCCGCGACCTGGTGAACGGCTTCGCAGCCCGTCACCCGAGCCAGCGAATCCGCTTCGCGGCGCTCGAGGCGAAGGCCTCTCTCGAGCCCGCGCTCGACCGTCGGATCGAGCTCTATGAGCGTGCCGCGGGCGAGGGCGGGTTCGTCGGCGCGATGGCGGCCCGCAAGGCCCGCCGCCTCGCCTCAGCGCGGATCGGCGCTTCTCTTTAGCGACAGCCGATAGGCGTGCAGGAGGGGCTCGGTATAGCCCGAGGGTTGGGCAATGCCCTCCAGCACCAGCGCCCGGGCGGCCCGAAAGGCGATGCTCCGGTCGAAAGCGGGCGCCATCAGGCGATAAAAAGGGTCGCCTTCGTTCTGGCGATCGACGACGGCGGCCATGCGTCGCAGCGCTTCCTCGACTTCGTCCAGGTCCACCACCCCGTGGAGGAGCCAGTTGGCGACATGCTGGCTGGAGATCCGGCAGGTGGCGCGGTCCTCCATCAGGCCGGTATCGTGGATGTCCGGTACCTTCGAGCAGCCGACGCCCTGGTCGATCCAGCGCACGACGTAGCCGAGAATGCCCTGGACGTTGTTGTCGAGCTCCTCCCGGATCGCCGCCGCCGGCCAATCGCGCTCGGTCGCGACGGGAATGGCGAGGAGGCCGTGCAGCGCCGCCGCCTGCCGCCCGGCCAGCTCGCGCTGGCGCGCCGCGACGTCGACCCGGTGGTAATGGACGGCGTGGAGGGTGGCTGCGGTGGGGGAGGGGACCCAGGCGGTGCTCGCCCCCGCCCGCGGGTGGGCGATCTTCTGCGCGAGCATGTCGGCCATCAGGTCCGGCATCGCCCACATCCCCTTGCCGATCTGGGCGCGGCCGGCGAAGCCGCAGGCGAGGCCGACGTCGACATTATTGTCCTCATAGCTCTTCAGCCATTCGGCATTCTTCATCTCGGCCTTGCGGATGACGGGGCCGAGCCGCATCGCCGTATGGATCTCGTCGCCGGTGCGGTCGAGAAAGCCGGTGTTGATGAACACCACCCGGTCCTTCACCGCCCGGATCACCGCGGCGAGGTTGACGCTGGTCCGCCGCTCCTCGTCCATCACTCCGATCTTGAGGCTGTGGCGCGGGAGGCCGAGCAGGTCCTCGGCTCGATCGAACAGCCGGCCCGCGAAGGCGGCTTCCTCCGGGCCGTGCATCTTCGGCTTGACGATGTAGACCGAGCCCGCCGGGCTGTTGGCCCGCCGGCCGTGGAGATCGTGGAGCGCGGCGAGCCCCGTCAGCACTGCGTCCGCGAGCCCTTCCGGAACTTCCTCGCCGTCGATCCGCATCATCGGGTTGGTCATAAGGTGGCCAACATTGCGCACGAACATCAGCGCCCGGCCCTTGACGGTGAGCGTCTCGCCGCCGGGCGTATCGTAGACGCGGTTGGGCGCCAGCCGGCGCTCGACGCTCCGTCCGCCCTTGTCAAAGCCCGCGCTCAACGTGCCCTTCATAAGGCCGAGCCAGTTGCGGTAGACCGCGACCTTATCCTCGGCGTCGACGGCGGCGATCGAATCCTCGCAGTCCATGATCGCGGTGACGGCGCTCTCCAGGACGACGTCGGCGACCCCGGCCGGGTCCGTGCGGCCGATCACATGGTCGGGGTCGATCAGTATCTCGACATGGAGACCGTGGTGGCGGAGCAGTGGCGACGGACCGCGCCAGCCGGCGAGAAGCGACGGATCGCAAAGCCTTCCCCGGTCGGTGACCAGCTGCGAATCCTCGATCCGGTAATAGCCGACGTCGGCGTGGCTGCCGCCGGTGAGCGGGGCGATCTCGTCGAGAAAGCTCCGGGCCCAGGCCACCACGCGCGCGCCGCGCTCCGCATCGTAGCCGCCCGCCGCCGGCCGGTCGCCGAGCGCGTCGGTGCCGTACAAGGCGTCGTAGAGGCTGCCCCAGCGGGCATTGGCGGCATTGAGGGCATAGCGGGCGTTGCTTACCGGCACGACCAGCTGCGGGCCGGCGATCGAGGCGATTTCCGGATCGACATTGTCGGTGCCGATCGCGAACGGTGCCGGCGGGTCTTCCAGATAGCCAATCTCGCGCAGGAACTCCGCTTCCTCGGCCGGCTCCGGCGGCCGCCCGCCGAGACCCTCGTTGCGCGCGTCGATCAGTGCCTGCAGGTCCTCGCGCTTGCGCAGCAGTCGCTTGTTTTCGGGGGTGAGTTCGCGGAGCAGGGCCGAGAAGCCGAACCAGAAGGCGGTGGGCTCGATGCCGGTGCCGGGAAGCGCCTCCTCCTCGACGAAGGCCCTCAGCCGGCGGTCGACCTCGATCCCCGAGATCAGCTCATAGTCGGACAAGGCAGCGTTCCCTTTCCTCGTGGCGGGGTCCGCCTAGCCGCTGTATGGGCGTTTATCCATGCGGTTCCTGATCTGCCTCGTCCTCCTGATGCTTCTTCTGCCCGCGGCCGCGCCCGCCGAGGAGAGCGCGATCATGCTCCGTCCCGCCTTGCTGTTCGACGGCACGGATCCCCGGCCGCACCCGGGCTGGTCGGTGCTGGTCCGGGGCGAGACGATCGCCGCGGTCGGGCCCGACCTCGTCGCGCCCGCCGGCGCCAGGGTCGTCGACCTGCCCGGCACGACCTTGATGCCGGGACTGATCGAGGGCCACTCGCATCTCTTCCTCCACCCCTATAATGAGACGAGCTGGGACGACCAGGTGCTCAAGGAGCCGCTCGCCTTACGCACCGCGCGCGCCGTCAACCACGCCCGCGATACCTTGATGGCCGGCTTCACGACCGTCCGCGACCTCGGCACCGAGGGCGCCGGCTATGCCGATGTCGGGCTGAAGCAGGCGATCGAGCAGGGGATCGTGCCCGGTCCGCGGATGCTGGTCGCGACCCGAGCGATCGTCGCCACCGGCGCCTACGGCCCGAAGAATGCCGAGCCCGACTTCGCCGCCCGCGGGGCGGAGGAGGCGGACGGACCCGGCCTGATCGCTGCGGTCCGGCGCCAGATCGGGGCCGGCGCGGACTGGGTGAAGCTTTATGGAGATTATCGCTGGCGTCCCGGCGAGCCGAGTCGGCCGACCTTCACCCTCGACGAGATGCGACTTGCCGTCGAGGCCGCCCACTCCGCCGGCCGCAAGGTGGCGGTCCATGCCGGGACGGCCGAGGGCATGCGGCGCGCGATCCTCGCCGGCGCCGACACGATCGAGCATGGCGACGGCGGCACGAGCGCGATCTTCGCCCTGATGAAGGAGCATGGCGCGGCACTGTGCCCGACGCTCGCCGCCACCGACGCCATCGCCCGCTACCGCGGCTGGGACGGCGCCGCGCCCGAGCCGGCGGCGGTCAAGGACAAGCGAGCGAGCTTCGCCGCGGCGCGCGCCGCCGGCGTGACGATCTGCATGGGCGGCGACGTCGGAGTCTACCCCCATGGCGACAATCAGCGCGAGATGGCCCTGATGGCGGCGTGGGGCATGGCCCCGGCCGAGGTGCTGATCGCCGCCACCTCGGTCAATGCGCGCCTTTTCGGGCTGGCGGACCGTCTGGGGGCGGTGAAGCCGGGCCTGCTCGCCGATCTGATCGCCGTGGAGGGCGACCCGACCCGCGACCTGGCGGCGTTGCGCTCGGTTCGGCTGGTGATGAAAGGCGGCCGCATCTTTCGCGGCCCCTGAGGCTCAGGCCGGGACCGGCTGCGCGGCGGCATGGTCGCTCAGCCGGCGGGCCTGGTCGTCGAACCGGTCGAACCCCCAGAGGCGCTGAGCTCGAAATACCGGGACGGCGCGCGCCACCCGGATGCAGGCGGACAGATGCTCGCTCGTCCGCCCGATCATGCTCAGATAGCCGCCGCGATAGGTGTTGGAGACCAGCGTCTCGACCGAGTCGACCCCGGTCAGCCGGTCGATGTCGGCCTCGCCGCCCCCCTCTTCGGCCTTCCGCAGCAGGTAGATGGCGGCAAGCGGGATCGGCTCCAGTCCCCCGCCGTTCGCGGTGGGAACGTCATATTTCTCGGTGTCGTCGAAGGAGCGCGGATAGGCTTCGGCGTCGCGGCCGCTGGCCTCGAGCGCCTCGCGCCACAGCCGCAGCCGCGGAATGCCCGGAAAAGCGAGCGCTCGTCCCGACTCGTCGAAGCCGATGACGCAGACATCGTCGGCGAGGATCCTGTGGCCGCGGTCGTGGAACCACGCCGCTATGGTCGACTTGCCGGCTCCCGAATGGCCGGAAAAGGCGACCGCTCGGCCGCCGATGTCGATCGCATTGGCATGAAGCGGCAACAGCCCCCGCTGGTGGAGCAGCGCTCCGATCGCCGAGCCCAGCAGGAAGAGCCGGACGTTGCGCTCGGAAGCGCCTTCGGCCGGCTCGATGACGATCTGGCGCCCCTCGCGGATCAGGTAGCGGCCCACCTTGGCGACGGCCAGCAGGGTGCCGTCCTCGGTCGCCCGATAGCCGGCATGATCGCCGGCCGGGACCGGGCCGAAGCCGATCTCGACGTCCGGCGCATCGCTCTCGACCGTCGGCGCGAGGCCGGCGAGGTCGATCTGCGACCTCAGGTTCAGCCCGAACAGCCGGTAGGTGGACGCCGGGCGCCGCTCATCGAAAGCTAGCATGCGCTGCCCGCTCGCTCTCGCCGTCCTGCCTGTCCGTGCCACACCGGCCGCTCCATAGGGGGATCAGCGGCCGGCTGCCAAGATGAAGTGTCCGGCGGTGAGGCCCTTGAGAAGGCCGATCCGGTAGTCGCCGATCGTGCGCGGGTCCTCCCACCCGCCGCCGGGCCAGTCGCGGACCAGCCGGAGCAGGCGCTCCACGTCGATCAGGCGCGAAGCCGTCTCGTCGGCCGCCATCGCGTCGAGCAGCCGGGCGAGCGCGGCTCGGTCGCGGGTCAGCCCGACATGCCAGTCCGCCGACTGATAGCCCTTCCGCCGCTCGTCGAGCACGGCCGGGGCCACCCGGTCGGCCAAGGCGGCGCGGGCGAGCGGCCGGCGCTCGTCGCCCTTCATCAGCATGTCCAAAGGCAGCGAGAGGCAGAAGTCGATCAGCCGGACGTCCGCCGTCGGATCGCGCTTGTCCAGGCCCCAGCCGCCGAGGATACCCTTGCGATGCTCGCCCCAATCCATGGCCATCAGCGCCTCGGCGGCATTCTCGAACGAATTGCCGGGATGGCGCAGACGCAGCGCCTCCTGCTCCTCGGCGACGCTCTCGCGCAGCCGGGGGTGGACCGGGTCGGTGCTCCAGGCCTCCGGCCCCGGCGCCAGGCCCGAGACCCGGCGCCACAGGGCGGACGGAAGCCGGGGCCCGAACGAGCTGGCCGCGACTCCGCGCAGCCGGGCCCTGCCGTTTCGGACCAGCCCCAGGGCCGCCCGCGACCAGGCCAGCCAGCGCCCCTCGCGCAGGAAATCGGCGAGGAGCGAGTTCGGCGCGGCGCTGATCGTCCAGTTGCCGATCTCGCCGCTGAGCAGGACCCGCGCCCCGGCCGCCTTCGCGGCGGAACGGATTTCCGACAGCCAGACGTGGTTGCACAGGTTGAAGACCGGACGATCGAACAGGGCGGCGTAGGAATCGAGGTCGGCGACCGGCGAGCGGCCCGAGCTCGGTAGCCGCACATGCTCGATATTGGGGTGGAGCCGCGCGGTGGCGGCGGCGAGCGCGCCTTCGTCGGCGAATCGGTTGGACGGCGATTCGGCGCCCGCTTCGCCCCCGGGGACGTGCGTGAAGGCGATAAGGCGCCCGCCGTCGCCGGCCATGAGCCGGGCGGCGGTGGCGGCGACCGCATTGCTGTCCCACCCGCCGCTCAGATGGGCGGCGGCGAGATCGCCGGCGCCGCGCAGCCGCCGGGCAACCGCCGCGTCCAGCTCCGAGCGGTAGGCCTCGACATAATCCTCGAAGCGCCCGAGCCGGAGCTCCCGGCGCTGGGGCCGCCAGTAGCGCCGCCGCGCCGTTCCGGACGCCGTCAGAGTCACGACATGTCCCGGCTCGACCCGCTCCACCCCCTCGTAGAAGCTGTTCGGGCCGGAGCGGGGGAGGGAGCCCAGATAGCGGATGAGGTTGGTCTCGTCCGCCCGCCGGGGCACCAGGTCGAGCGCGTGCAGCCCGGCCGGCATCGAGGCGAAGGCCGCGAATCCCGGGCCGCGGAGCCAGAAGAGCGGGCGCTGGCCGAGCCCATCCCGGGCGAGGAGCAGCTTGCCTTCGCGAACGTCGTGGAAAGCGAAGGCGAAATCGCCGAGCAGCCGCCCGGCCGTGTCCTCGCCCCACCGCTCGAGAGCGCGCAGGAGCAGGGCCGAATCGGCAAGCGCGGAGACCTCCCTCGAACTAAGGCCGAGCGCGGCGACAAGCTCGGAGCGGTTGTCGAGGCGGACGTCGGCGACGAGCAGGAAGCGGCCGTCGCCGCCGACCAGCGGCTGACGATCCTGTTCGTCTTCAGGAAGGAGAGGGTAGAGCCTGGCGGCGGCGGCGAGCCCGCCCAGCCGGGCCGAGGATTGGCGCAAGCCGTAAACCGACTGGGCCGCGATCATCGAATCGCAGGGTCCGGGCGAATCGAAGCGGCCGTCGAAGCTCCAGAAGCCGGCAATCGCGGTCATGACAAAGCCCCCCGCCCGCGGGCAGGGGGCTTCGGAAGCTTTTGCAACGAGGCTTAGGAGCCCTGGTTGCCGCCGCCGCCGTCCGGCACGCTGCCGTGCGAGCTTTCCGCAGCGCCGGCTTCGAGACGACGGAGCTCGGGCCGCGCCCAATCCCGCTTCGGCGCCGCAGTCTGATTCTTGGTCTGATGCATCGGTGTATCTCCCTGCTGATTTGGAGTGTGTTAGTGAGACTCGGGAAAGTTGCAATATCGCTGCTCGTTTAGACCGTTTTTCAACGCCTTGTCGAGCCGGATTGTGGCGGCTGGGCCACAATGGGTGCGACCGCGATTCCGAAGATGCGCCACTGCCCGGAAATGTTCTGGAAAAGGAGGTCGAATCCGATCGTCGCGGGCCTCAGCGGGAAGGTGCCCCGGACCCTGAGCAGCCCGCCCTGGACGATGGCGGGCGGGAATTGATAGGTCGGCGCCACCACCAGCGTATAGCCGAGGTCGACCTGCTGGTTGCGGATCGCCTGGAAGATTCCTCCCAGCGTCGCCGCCGAATTGTTGGTCTGGAAGCTCGGCGCTCCGAGGTCGCGCAGCACCGAATAATTGCCGGTCTGGTTGGCCTGGTCGAGCGCGGCCATCGCCGACCAGACCAGCTTATTGATCACGATCGGGTCCGGCACCCCCGCCTGGCTGGCCGCGGGGGCGGTCACCGGCGTCTGCGCGACCGCCGGCGCCACCGCAGCGGCGAGGCAGGCGACAAAAAAAAGCCGGGCCGGGGCGATCAGCCCCGGCCCGACCTTTGCGCCGAAGCGCAGGCTTACCACGCCGCCTGGAACCCGGCCCGGGCGCCGACTTCGCCGCTGTCGAAGCCGAGGCCGACGCCGGCCGAGACCGAGGCGTTGGTGCCCACCCGAGCGGCCATGGAGGCGGTGCCGGCGAGGCGGTTCTGATAATAGCCGATGCCGCCGGCGACTCCGATCTTGGTGCCGGCCGGCAAATAGGGCGATTCCATCGCCAGGGCCATGGCGACGCCTTCATTGGCCTTGCGGATGTCGGTGCGATTGACCGCCGCCAGATCGAACAGGGTGGTGACGTTGCCCTGCAGCGTCGCGACGTTGCCCTGCAGCGTCGTGACGTTGCCCTGCAGGCCGGTGATTGCCGCCGTGTTCGCGGCCACCGCCGGCAGCAGCGTCGTGTTGCTGGTGATGTTGCCGCTGGCATCGTTCACCAGCACGCCCGCCGTGGTGTAGCCGCCGAAGCGGACGCTGGTGCCGGCGCCACCGATCGTCACCTGGTTGGCGGCGGTGGTGGTCGCCCCGTTGCCGATCGCGGTCGAGTTGGTGTGCGCAGCGGCGACGAGGGCCGCGTTGCCGATCGCGGTCGAGTTGGCCGCCAGGGCGTTGGCGTTGCGGCCGAACGCGCTGGCGTTGGCGGCGAGGGCGCTGGCGGAATCACCGACGGCGGTCGATTGGGTGCCGGTGGCGGCGGCGAAATCGCCGATCGCGGTTGCGAAATTGGCCGAGGCCACGGACCGGTCGCCCAGCGCGGTCGACGATTGGCCGGTCGCCGAAGCGCGCCAGCCCACGGCGGTGGCGTTGACCCCGCCCGAAACCGATTCGCCGCCGAGCGCGGTGCCGTTCGTGGCCGCGGCGGCGACGTTGGCGTTGCGGCCGAACGCGCTGGCGTTTGTCGAGAGCGCGCTGGCGGCATCGCCGACGGCGGTGGACTGGAGGCCGGTCGCGGCGGCGAAGTCGCCGAGGGCGGTCGAGAAATTGCCCGAGGCGACGGCGCGGTCCCCATAGGCGCTCGACGAGGTGCCGCTCGCCGTCGAGGCGTTACCGACCGCCGTCGACTGGGCGCCGCTGGCGATCGCGAGCGTGCCGTGGGCAATTGAACTGACGCCGCTGGCGAGGGCGGAAGTTCCGATGGCACTGGCGTTCGCGCCGGCGAGGGTGACGGTGCTGCCGTTACCGATGGCGATGCCGCTGGTGCCGGTGACCGTGTTGAAGGCGCCGATTGCGGTGCCGAACGAGGCGGTCGTGGCGATGGTGTTGCCGTCGCCGATGGCGGTACCGCCGGTCGCGCCCGCCGCAATCTGGCTGCCGGTGCCGACCGCGGTGCTGAACCCGCCCGCGGCGAGAACGTCGCGGCTGGCGGTGCCGCCGCTGCCGATCGCCGTCGAGGAGCGCCCGGTCGCGTTTGCGCCCCCGCCGACCGAGGTCGTGTTGACGTCGGTGGCGTTGGCGTTGCGGCCGACGGCGGTCGAATCGGTGCCGAGCGCGCTGGCCGCGTCGCCGACCGCCGTCGACTGAACGCCCGTCGCAGCGGCGAAGTCGCCGAAGGCGGAGGAGAAGTTGGCCGAAGCCACCGCGCGGTCGCCGACGGCCGTCGACGAGGTGCCGGTCGCCGTGGCGAGCGGTCCGCAGGCGGTCGAATTGGGGCCGGTGGCAACGCCCTGCGCGGGCTGGGCGATGGCGCCGGCCGCATAGGTGCCGCAAGTCGCGCCCTGGGCCGACGCAGGCGTCGCCAAGGCGATGGCGAAGGTGCTGGCGGCGGCCAGGGCCCCCGCGCGGATCATTGTCGTTTGAAATGACATTGGTTCACTCCCTGCTGATTCGATAAACGCTCTTCTGAAGGCGCGTCTGCGACCTTTTTAGTTGCTCGGCAAGGGGATTGGCAACGCAAATCCTGCGTTTACGCTGAGAAAAGCTCACGAATTTTCGAGAGGTGGAGGCCCGAGCCGGAATCGAACCGGCGTGCAAGGATTTGCAGTCCTCTGCGTAACCACTCCGCCATCGGGCCGCCGCGCCGGACTTGTGCACGTTGGGCGGACGAGTCAACCCTGTCCGCCCGCGAACGCCTCCTGTCCGGAAACGGACAGCGATCCCCGCCTCCGCAGGGCAGGACGCCGCTGGCACGCCTCTTGCTGTTCCCGCACTATCCGATAAAAGCCGCGAAGGCGACAAGGTGTATTGCGTCAGTAAGACAGTTGTGCGATGAGACGGCGGAGATGA
The DNA here is from genome assembly GCA_034668485.1 of Sphingomonadales bacterium. Classification (GTDB taxonomy): domain Bacteria; phylum Pseudomonadota; class Alphaproteobacteria; order Sphingomonadales; family Sphingomonadaceae; genus Allosphingosinicella. Next base: position 1,191 of record JAXDPG010000424.1, on the reverse strand, counting down.
CCGAGCATAATTTCGATCACATGCGCGCGGCGATGATCGCCAGCCAGCTGCGCACGACGGGCACCAACGACCCGCGCGTGCTCGCCGCCATGGGCGAGGTGCCGCGCGAGCGGTTCGTGCCGGCGGAGCGGATTTCGCTCGCTTATGCGGACGCCCTCGTGCCCTTGAAGCCCGGCCGGGACATCAACAGCCCGATGGCGCTCGGCCGGCTGCTGACCGAGGCCGCGCCCGGGCCGGGCGAGCGCGTGCTCGCGGTCGGCGTCGCCACCGGCTATGCCGCCGCAGTGCTGGCGCGGCTGGCCGGGTCCTGCGTCGCGCTGGAGGAGGATGCCGGGCTGGCCGCGGCCGCCCGACTCAACCTCGCCGGTTACGACGTCCGGCTGGTGGAAGGACCGCTGCGGGAGGGTTGCGCGGACCTCGCCCCCTTCGATCTCATCCTGATCGACGGCGCGGTCGAATCGGTACCGGAGGCTCTCGTCGCACAGCTCGCCGAGGGCGGCCGCCTGGCCGCGGGGCTGCTCGAAAACGGAGTCACCCGGCTTGCCATCGGTCGCCGGGCAGGCGATGGGTTCGCGATGGCGGCCTTCGCCGACGCGGCGGCGGCGATCCTTCCCGGCTTTGCCGAGCCGCGGGCGTTCAAATTTTGAGAGTGGAGTCGAAGAAAATGCGGGGAGGCTTGATAGCCGCCGTGGGGGCGGGGGCGCTGCTGACCGGAGCGATGGCGAATGCCGCCGAAACGCTGACCGAGGCTCTGGTCAAGACCTATGCCGGCAATCCGACGATCATGGGCCAGCGCGCCCAGGTGCGCTCGCTCGACGAGGGCGTGGCCGTCGCCCGCGCCGCCGGCCGGCCGCAAGTCTCCGGCACCGCCGGCGTCAACCAGGACCTCGCCCAGACCGGCGGCGGCACCGGCCGCAACGTCAGCGCCAGCGTCAACGTCAGCTATCCCCTGTTCAACGGCGGCCGGGTCCGCAATTCGATCCGAGCCGCGGACGAGCGGGTGCTGGCCGGGCGGGCCAATTTGAAGGCGACCGAGGGCGACATCTTCACCGAAGCGGTCGGCGCCTATATGGACGTCATTCGCGACCGATCGATCGTGACTCTGAACCGCAACCAGGTTCGGGTGCTTGAAACCAACCTTCAGGCCAGCCGCGACCGTTTCGAAGTCGGCGATCTCACCCGCACCGACGT
>JAXDPG010000423.1:0-3125 GCA_034668485.1 Sphingomonadales bacterium | reverse complement strand
GCACCGGGATGGCGACGGCCGCCCCAAGCGCGGCCTCGTTCGCCGCGACTCCGCGGGCCAGCGACTCCAATATGGCGCGAAGCTCCGGATCCGCCACCTCGCGCAGCGAATCGCCGAGCTCGGCCGGGATCGCCCGAAGCGACGGCGGCGCGGCGCGACTCCTCGCCCGGGCGACCTGAACCAGGCCTTGCCTGAACGCGACCCGAGCCACCGCCTGATAACCGAAGAAGCGGTTGACCCGCTCGATGATCACAGGTGCCACATGCTGCATCATGGTCACATGCGCGCCCTCGACGACCAGGTTGAGGACCCCGTCGGAGCGCTTGCCGGCCGGGAAACGGATCGATTCCGGCGACGAGACGACGGCGTAGCGATCGCCGACGATCTCGCGCCAGCGGCTGACGATCGAGGACTGGACGAAGCCGAAGCGGCGGAAGGCGGCACGGCCGATATCGGGAACGATGTCGCTGACCGCGCGGGCGCGATTGGCCCGCGGCGCCTCGGCCTGCTTTTTCGACGTCCCGCCCGATTTCGCCATCGCTCCGATCATGGCATAGGCGAAGCATGTCCGTCGATGCTTCAGAGGCCCTGTTGCGGTGGTTTGCTGTGGATAAGCGGCGATTGCCCTGGCGCGTGGAGGGGAGCGGCCCGCCCGACCCCTACCGGGTCTGGCTGTCCGAGGTGATGCTGCAGCAGACCACCTGCGCCCACGCCGCGCCCTATTTCGAATCCTTCACCCGGCGCTGGCCGAATGTCGCGGCGCTCGCGGCGGCGCCGGAGGAGGAGGTGATGGCCGCCTGGGCGGGGCTCGGCTATTATGCCCGCGCCCGCAACCTCATCGCCTGCGCCCGCAGGGTCACCGGCGAACTCGGCGGCCGCTTCCCGGACAGCGAGGAGGGCCTGCGCAAGCTGCCCGGCATCGGCCGCTATACCGCCGCCGCGATCGCCGCGATCGCCTTCGGCCGGCGCGCGGTGGCGGTCGACGCCAATGTCGAGCGGGTCGTCGCCCGCCTGTTCGCGGTCGAAGCGGCGCTGCCGGGCGCGCGCGAGGAGATTTACGGCCTCGCCGACTCGATCACGCCCGATGCCGAAGCCGGAGATTTCGCCCAGGCGATGATGGACCTCGGTGCGACGATCTGCACCCCGCGCTCGCCCGGCTGCGGCCGCTGTCCGCTCGCCCTGCTTTGCGCGGGCCGGCGCAGCGGAAGGCCCGAACTTTATCCGCTCAAGGCTGCAAAGCCACCCAGACCTCGGCGGCAGGGTGTCGCCTATTGGCTCGAGCATGACGGCCATGTGCTGCTCGTCCGCCGGCCGGCCAAAGGCCTGCTCGGCGGCATGCTGGCGCTGCCCACCGACAGCGAAGGGGCGCCGGCGAGCGCGCAATGGCGCGACGCGGGCAGCGTCGATCATGTCTTCACCCATTTCGCGCTGACCATGCGCCTGCTCTGCGCCGACGCCGAGCAAAGGCCGGACGGCACCTGGTGGCCGATCGACCGTCTCGCCGAAGCCGGCCTGCCGACCCTCTTCGCCCGGCTCGCCGAACGCGGCGCCGAATGGCGGCAGGCGGCATGAGGCCCGGCTTCACCGGGGCCGGTCTCGACCGCGCCGATCGGCTCCGCCTCGACGAGGCGAGGCTTGCCGAGCTCGCCGCCAGCTTCGAGGCGCGGCTGCTTCGTCTCTCCGGGCTCGACCCCGAGCTCGACGAGGAGGGCCGGCTTGGCTGGAGCGAGCTGGCCGGCGGGGACGAGTTGATCTTCCTCGGGCTGCGGGAGGGCGCGCCTCTGTTCGCGCCCCTCATTCGCGCCGAGCCCGGCCAGCGCGCCTGGTCCGTATTCGCGCTGCTCAATCGGATGGAAGTCGAGGACACGGCCGTCTGGGGGACGGCGCGCAGCCTGATCGAATGGCACAATCGCCATGCTTTCTGCGGCGCCTGCGGCGCCCCGACGAGTCCGTTCCGCGGCGGCTGGGGGCGGCGCTGCGGCGGCTGCGGCCTCGAGCATTTCCCCCGCGTCGACCCGGTCGTGATCATGCTCGCCGAGCATGACGGACGGGTGCTGCTCGGCCGCCAGCCGCAATATCCGCCGGACCGCTATTCCGCTTTGGCCGGCTTCCTCGAACCGGGCGAATCGGTCGAGGAAGCGGTGGCGCGCGAGCTCGGCGAGGAGGCGGGGATCGAGGTCAGCGACGTGCGCTACGTCGCCAGCCAGCCCTGGCCGTTTCCAGGGCAATTGATGATCGCCTGCACCGCGCAGGCAGCGTCGGACGAAGTGACGCTGGACAGGAACGAGCTGGAGGACGCGATCTGGGTGGATCGCGCGGGGGTGAGGGCAGCGCTTAACGACGAGCCCGACGCGCCGTTCCTGGCGCCGCCGCACTTCGCAATCGCCCACACCCTGCTCCGGCATTGGGCCTGCTGATCCTTCCGCCGGCAAGGCGGCCGGGAGGGTAGGTGCGTCTTGCCCCGCCTCCCGGCCCCGCCTAAAGGGGCACGCGAATTCCACCATCCTGCGCGCGGCCGCGCGCGTCTCCTGGAGGTCTCTGACGACATGGACAACCGCTCCAACACGATTGCGGGCTGGGTGCTCGGCGCGGGCATCGTCGCGCTCGGCGCCTCGATCGTCACCGGCGAGATGTTCCATCACGAGCGGCCCGAGAAGATGGGCTATCCGATCGAGGGCGTCAGCGACAAGGTCGGCGAGACGGCGGGCGAGACCGAGCAGCCGGCGGCTTTCTACCTCGCCTCCGCGGACCCGGCCAAGGGTGAGCAGGTGTTCAAGAAATGCGGGGCCTGCCACGTCGCGACGAAGGGCGGGCCCAACGGCACCGGGCCCGATCTGTGGGGCGTGGTCGGCGGGCCGATCGGCCATCATGCGGCCGGCTTCTCTTATTCGCCGGCGCTGTCCGGCAAGGGCGGCAATTGGGATTGGGACAATCTCTTCGCCTGGCTGAAGTCGCCGCGCGACTTCGCGCCGGGCACCAAGATGACCTTCGCCGGACTCTCCAAGCCGGAGGACCGCGCCAACGTCATCGCCTATCTGAACGCCCAGAGCGACTCGCCGCTGCCGCTTCCCGCCGCCCCGGCGGCCAGCCCCGCCAAGGCCGCGGCGGAGGCGGCCGGCCAGCCC
>JAXDPG010000422.1:0-3986 GCA_034668485.1 Sphingomonadales bacterium | reverse complement strand
GAGCGCGTCGGCCGCGGCCACCGGCCATGGCTCGGCGGATGCATCCAGGCGCACCGGCTCGAGCAAATTGGCCAGCTCCACCTCTGCGCGCCAGGCTCGAATCGAAGCGAGCGCCTGCGGATCGGGGTCGCTGGGCTGCCAGCGAAGCCCTGGGAACAGGGCCGCGAAGCAGGCGGCATGCTCGCCCGTCCCGCTCGCCACCTCCAGCACCGTACCGCTCGCCGGCAGCACCTTCCGGAGCACGGCCGCGATCGGCTCGCGGTTGCGAGCCGCGGCGGGAGCCTCACGCTTCAAGCCTGCCGCGCCGCCGCCAGCAGCCGGCGTGCGCGCAGATACATTTCGAGCCGCTGGACCGCGAGCAGGCCGAGCGCGAAGGCGATCAGCATGTCGGTGAGCGTCGCCGCGTTGAGCACGCCCCCCTCCCCGCCCTGCAGCAAGGCTGCGCGCAGCCCCGAGCGGATCAGGATCAGGACGAGGATGAACAGGATGGCGAAGGGGGATTGGGTGGCCCTCAGCGTGTGCGTCTGCGGATCGACCTCGATGCGGATCATTCGGCCGCGCTGCCAGCCCGCCGCCGCTCCGGCGGCGAGGGCCGCGGCGCAGAGCAGCCAGCCCGGCCTTGTCGGCGGCGCCGAGACGAACATGGCGGTCGCCAGCACCGCGTAGACGATGGGGACGATCAGCAGCTGCCCGAGCTTGAGCGGCCGCGCGACGCCCGCCCGCCGGAAACGAATCGCCATGACGACGACGATCACGACCGCCGCGATGGCGTAACTGATCCAGGGATGGGGGTTGGCGCCGGCGTTCATCGCTTCACTCCGCCGCTTCCGCCTGGTCCGGTTCCTTCCAGACCAGGACCGGCTTCCTCGCCGCCTGCGTCTCGTCGAGCCGCCGCCGGGGCGCGTGGACCGGCGCCGCCTTGAGGCTCTGGTCGCCCGCTTTGGCGCGCTCCGCTACCGAGCGCATCGCGCCGATGAACTGGTCGAGCGCGGCCTTGCTCTCGGTCTCGGTCGGCTCGACCAGCATGGCGCCGTGGACGACCAGCGGGAAGTACATGGTCATCGGGTGGAAGCCCTCGTCGATCAGGCCCTTGGCGAGGTCCAATGTGGTGAGACCCCCGGCAAAGCCTTTGTCGCTGAACAGGGCCTCATGCATGCACGGGCCGCTCGCTCCGAACGGCGCGTCGAGCAGGTCGTCGAGGCGCCGCAGCACGTAATTGGCGTTGAGCACCGCATCCTCCGCCACCTGCCTGAGCCCGTCGGCGCCGTGGCTCATGATGTAGGCGAGGGCGCGGGTGAACATGCCCATCTGGCCGTGGAAGGCGACCATCCGGCCGAACGTCCAACCGTGACGATCGCCCGCATTCTCCTCCTCGACCAGAGCGTAATGATCGCCCTGCTTCGCGACGAAGGGGAGCGGCGCGAACGGCGTCAGCGCCTCGGAGAAGACCACCGGCCCCGAGCCCGGCCCGCCGCCGCCATGGGGCGTCGAGAAGGTCTTGTGGAGGTTGATGTGCATCGCATCGATGCCGAGGTCGCCGGGGCGGACCCGGCCGACGATGGCGTTGAAATTGGCGCCGTCGCAATAGACGAGGGCGCCCGCTTCGTGGACGGCGCGGCTGATCTCGATCATCTCCGGCTCGAACAGGCCGCAGGTGTTGGGGTTGGTGATCATCACCGCCGCGACGTCGGGTCCCAGCCGCGCCTCGAGCTCGCCCAAATCGACCCGTCCGCGCTTCGTCGCCGGGATGTTCTCGACCCGGTAGCCGGCGAAGGCGGCGGTCGCCGGGTTGGTGCCGTGAGCGCTCTCGGGGACGAGGACGACCTCGCGCGCGTCGCCGCGCGCCTCGAGCGCCGAGCGGATGGCGAGCAGTCCGCACAATTCGCCATGCGCACCCGCCTTGGGGCTCATCGCGACGCTGTGCATCCCGGTCAGCGCCACCAGCCAGCCGGCGAGCCGGTGGATCAGCTCGAGCGCGCCCTGGACGGTGTCGACCGGCTGGAGCGGGTGGATGTCGGCGAAGCCGGGCATCCGCGCCACCTTCTCGTTGAGCCGCGGATTGTGCTTCATCGTGCACGAGCCGAGCGGGAACAGGCCGAGGTCGATCGCGTAATTCTGGCGGCTGAGGCGGGTGTAATGGCGGACCGCCTGCGGCTCGGTGAGCCCGGCGAGGCCGATCGGGCGCGTACGGCGAAGCCCGCCGAGCCAATCCTCCGCCGGGGAGCCGGCAGCCTCGAAATCGACTCCGGTCGTCTCCGAGTCGCCGATCTCGAACAGCAAGGGCTCCTCGAGCATCAGCGCCCGGTTGCCGGTATAGGTGGGCGGAGCGCCTTCGGCCGCCTCCGGCCGGGTCGGCCGTCCTTCGCGGTTCATGCTCATGCCAGCGCCTCCGTCAGCGCCGCCGCCAGCGCCTCGATGTCCTGATGATCGGCGGTCTCGGTGACGGCCACGACCAGGCCGTTCTCCAGACCCTCCGCACCCGGATAGAGCCGCCCGAGCGAGACTCCGCCGAGCACGCCCTTGTCCGCCATCGTCCGGATTACCGGTCGAGCCTCCTTCGGCAGGCGAAGGGTGAATTCGTTGAAGAAAGACTCGTTGACCAGCTCGACCCCCGGCACCGCGACCAGCCGCTCCGCCGCGCCGCGCGCTTTGTGGTGGTTGGCCTCGGCCAGCTGCCGAAGGCCCTTCTCGCCGAGCAGGGTCAAATGCATCGTGAAGGCGAGCGCGCAGAGCACCGAGCTCGTGCAGATGTTCGACGTCGCCTTCTCGCGCCGGATGTGCTGCTCGCGGGTCGAAAGGGTAAGGACGAAGCCGCGTTTGCCTTCGGCGTCCACCGTCTCGCCGGCGAGACGGCCGGGCATCTGCCGGACATATTTGTCCCGGGTCGCGAAAAGACCGACATAGGGTCCGCCGAAATTGAGGCCGACTCCGATCGACTGGCCTTCGCCGACGACGATGTCGGCGCCCATCTCGCCCGGTGAGCGGATCAGCCCCAGCGCCACCGGCTCGGTCACCACCGCCACCAGCAGCGCGCCTTGTTCATGCGCCCGCTCGGCCAGCCCGGAGAGGTCGCCGATACGGCCGAGGATATCCGGATATTGGACGACGACGCAGCTCGTCTCCCCGTCGATCGCGTCGAGCAGCCGATCCGTGTCCGGCGCCCCGGCCAGCTCGGGAACCGCCGTCTCCAGGACGTCGCCGGTAAAGCGCGCCATCGTCTTCGCCACCGACAGATAATGGGGATGGAGGCCCGACGAGAGGATCGCCTTGCGGCGGCGGGTGATCCGCCGCGCCATCCCGATCGCCTCCCAGCAGGCGGTCGAGCCGTCGTACATCGAGGCGTTGGCGACGTCGCAGCCGTAGAGCCGCGCCACCTGCGTCTGGAATTCGAACAAAGCCTGCAGAGTGCCCTGGGCGATCTCGGGCTGGTAGGGCGTGTAGCTGGTCAGGAACTCGCCGCGCTGGATGAGATGGTCGACCGAGGCGGGGACATGGTGCCGATAGGCGCCGCAGCCGAGGAAGAAGGGCGCGTCGCCGGCGACCAGGTTCTTGCGCGCAAGGCGGCCGAGCTCGCGCTCGACGGCCATCTCGCTGAGGTGATCGGGAAGCCCCTCGATCTTGCCGTCGAGCCGCGCGGCCTGGGGCACGTCCACGAACAGATCGTCGATCGAGGACGCCCCGACCGCCTGGAGCATGTCCTGGCGGTCCGCATCGGCGAGGGGGAGGTAACGCATAGGCTTGCTCCGTTATCCTGCCGGCTTCCGCATGGTGAAGCGAAGCCGCACATAATCCGCGATCCAGCTTCCATCCGCCTGCCGCAGCTGCGGCGCGAGCCGCGCCTCGACGGCGGCGGCGACGTCGTCCCGCTCCCATTCCGGGACCATCGCCACGTTGAGCCAGCCCGCGCGGAAGGTCTTGACCCAGGCGGCGATTAACTCTCGAGTAGCGAATTTCCCCGGAGAATCAGTTGTCGGTTTACCCAGAAA
>JAXDPG010000421.1:0-12286 GCA_034668485.1 Sphingomonadales bacterium | reverse complement strand
TATATGGGGGCTGAGGAAGGGAGGCTGCGGGAAGTGGCTGCCGCCAAGATCCCTCTCCCTTCCTTTACGGGAGAGGAGGGGCCCACCGCGTAGCGGTGGGATGTGATGGTATTAACGATTCAGTGCTACAGACCCTCACCTCCCACCGCTACGCGGTGGGCCCCTCCTCTCCCGTAAAGGACGGGAGAGGGATCTTGGCGGCAGCCACTTCCCGCAGCCTCCCTTCCTCAGCCCCCATATAATCCCGAGTGATCGGCGCCGCCTCCCGGTCGCGGAGGTACTGGATCTGATACACCCCCATCGGCGCGTCGCGGAACATGGTCAAAGAGGCGGCGAGATAGAAGAGATAGAGGCGGTAGACGCGCTCGCCCTGCAACCGCACCGCCTCCGCCTCGTTCGCCTTCAGCCGCTCGTACCAGCGGGCGAGCGTATGGACGTAGTGCATCCGCCAGGTCTCGCAATCGGCCATGATCAGCCGCTCCTGCTCGCTGGCCGCGACGATCTCGGACAAAGCGGGCAGATAGCCGCCGGGGAAGAGGTGCTTCTGCATGAACCGGTCCGTGGTGCCGGGGCCGTTCAGCCGGCTCATGCTATGGACGACGGCGACCCCGTCGGGCTTGAGCAGCTCGCGGACCTTGCGGAAATAGGTGCGGTAAAAGGCTTGCCCGACATGCTCGAGCATTCCGATCGAGGCGATCCGGTCGAACGCGCCGGTGACGTCGCGATAATCGACCAGCTCGAACTTCACCCGGCCGGACACCCCCGCCTCCTCGGCGCGCCGCCGGGCCAGGCCGAGCTGCGCCTCCGAGAGGGTGATGCCGAGCACGTCGACGTCGGCGACCCGGTTGAGGTAGAGGGCGAGCCCGCCCCAGCCGCAGCCGATGTCGAGCACCTTCATGCCGGGCTCGAGCCGCAGCTTGGCGGCGACATGGCTCTTCTTGTCGAGCTGGGCCTGGTCGATGCCGTTCGCCGGGTCGGTGAAATAGCCGCAGCTATACTGCAGGTCGGTGTCGAGAAAGAGCCGGTAGAAATCGTTGCCGACGTCATAATGGTGCGAGGCGTTGCGCCGGGCGCTCGGCCGCCAGTTCAGGGTGCGCAGCTTATGGCCCAATTTGCCGCCGCTGCGCAGGAACGGGTTGGGCCCCTCGCTGTCCTCCCAGCGGTGGCTGCCGCGGACGATGTTGACGAGGTCGAGGATGTCGCCCTGCTCGACGATCAGCCGCCCGTCCATATAAGCTTCCGCGGCACCGAGCCCGGGATCGCGCAGAATGTCGCGCGCCACGCCGGCATCGGTGAAGCGGACCGCGACGGAGCCGAACCGCCCGTCGGCCGAGCCATAGACATGGGCCTTGCCGTCATGGTCGGCGAGCCTGATCTCGCCGCTCTTGACGTAGCTCCTGAGCGCCTTGTCGAGGAGCCAGTTCATCCTTGCGGAGGCGCGCCGGCCTGCCTCAGCTTCGCCTCGTCCGCGAGCAGATAATCGCGGGTCATCGGGGTCGCGTAGCGGCTCCTCAGATATTGGAGCTGGTAGACGACCATGGCGCCGTCGGTGAACATCGTCATCGAGCCGGCGAGGTAGAAGAGATAGAGCCGGTAGAAGCGCTCGTCGTACATCTCGACGATCTTGTCGTGATTGGCCTTGAAGCGGTCGTACCAGGCCTTGAGCGTGTAGACGTAGTGGAGGCGCAGCGCCTCGCAATCCGCCATGATCAGCCGTTCCTTCTCGCTCGCCGTGACGATCTCGGACAGCGCCGGCAGATAGCCGCCGGGGAAGATGTACTTCTGCATGAACTTGTCGGTCGTGCCCGGCTTGCCCATCCGCCCCATGGTGTGGACCAGGGCCACGCCCTCGGGATCGAGAAGCTCGCGGACCTTGTGGAAGAAGGTCTGGAAATAAGCGGTGCCGAGATGCTCGAACATGCCGATCGAGACGATACGGTCGAAGCGGCCGGTCACGTCGCGATAGTCCATCAGCTCGAACTTGACCCGATCCGAGACCCCCGCTTCCTCGGCCCGCTGGCGGGCGACGGCGAGCTGCTCCTTGGACAGGGTGACTCCGAGCACGTCGACGTCGGCGACCCGATTGAGATACAGAGCGAGCCCGCCCCAGCCGCAGCCGATGTCGAGCACCTTCTGCCCGGGCTTCAGGTAGAGCTTGGACGCGATATGGGCCTTCTTGTCGAGCTGCGCCTGCTCGATGCTGTTCGAAGGATCGGTGAAATAGGCGCAGCTATATTGCATGTCCGGATCGAGGAAGAGCCGGTAGAGGTCGTTGCCGATGTCGTAATGGTGCTGGACGTTCTTCAAGGAACGCGATTTCCAGTTGAGCGTGCTCAGCGCATGGGTGAGCTTGCCAGTCTTCTTGAGGAACTCGTTGGGCCGGTCGCGTTCCTCCCAGCGGCGGTTGCGGCGAATGAGCTTGATCAGGTCGATGATCTCGCCCTGCTCGAGGATCAGCCGATTCTCCATCCAGGTGTCGACCGTGCCCATGGTCGGATCGCGCGCGATCTGCAGGGCGACCTTGCGGTCGGCCATCCGAACGGTGACCGGCTCGAGGCCGGGAAACGGCGCGCCGTAGCGGGTCGTTCGGCCCTGAGGGTCGATTATGGTGAGCTCGCCTTTGGTCACGAGCTTGTGAAGCATCTTGTCGAGAAGTGGCATGGGCGCGCACAATAGCCGCGTGTCCGGCGAGCGCAACTCCGTCACCGAAGCCGTGCTGGGACGCCGATCGGCGCGCGCGTTCCTGCCCCGCCCGGTCGGGCGAGACCTGATCGAGGAGATGCTGGGCCTGGCCTCGCTTGCGCCGTCCGGAGGCAATCTCCAGCCCTGGCACGTCGACGTCCTGACCGGGAAGCCGCTGGAGGCCTTGACGGCGGCGGCGCGCACCGGGTTCGCGCTTGGCGCCGCCCGGGCCGAGATGGAGCTGGAAGTCTATCCTTCACCGATGCCCGAGCCGTATCGCGCCCGCCGGCACGCGAGCGGCGAGGCGCTCTACGGCGCCATCGGCATCCCGCGGGACGATCGGCCGGGGCGGCTGGCGCAATTCGCGCGCAATTTCGAAGGCTTCGGTGCGCCGGTGATGCTCTTCTTCTCGATCGACCGGATCTTCGACCGCCCGCAATGGGCGCATCTCGGCATGTTCATGCAGAATCTGATGCTGCTCGCGGAGGAAAACGGCCTCGCCACCTGTCCGCAGGAGGCGTGGGCGGCGGTGCACGGGACGGTGGCGAAGCATATCGGCCTGCCGCCGGAGCAAATCCTCTATTGCGGCATGGCGCTCGGCTATGCCGACGAGGAAGCGCCGATCAACACCTTGCGCACGGAACGCGCGCCGCTGGAGGATTTCGCGACTTTCAGGGGGTTCTAATCCTCCCTGCCGCGAAGCGGTGGGGAGGGGGACCACACGAAGTGTGGTGGAGGGGTAGCTTGCTCGGCATGAGAGGACATCATGCAGAATCTCGGCGGCCGGAGCCAATTACCCCTCCACCATGCTTCGCATGGTCCCCCTCCCCATCGCCTCCGGCGACGGAGAGGACTAAATCAGCGCGGCCAGCGCGTGCCCCAGCTCCGCCGCCCGGAACGGCTTCTGCAGCATCGGATGGTCGCGGTAGCGCTCGTCTATGCCCTGGCGGCCGTAGCCGGTGGCGAACAGGAAGGGGATGCCGCGCTCGACCAGAAGGTCGGCGACCGGGAAGCTCGGCTCGCCGGCGAGATTGACGTCGAGCATCGCCGCGTCGAAGCGGCTGTCCCGCGCCAGCGCCAGCGCCGGGCCGAGCCGGCTCGCCAGCCCCGCCACCTCGTGGCCGAGCTCGAGCAGCATGTCCTCGATGTTCATCGCTACCAGCATCTCGTCCTCGACGACCAGGATACGAAGACGGAGCTCAGCCAAAGGTCCGCTCCGGAGCTCGGATCGCGGCGAGCGAGGCGTGGATCTCGCACCGAAGGCCGGCGGGCTCGAAATGGAGGGCGGCGACCCCGCCCAGATCCGCTTCCAGCCCCCGTTCGATCAGCCGCGAGCCGAAACCGCGGCGCGCCGGCTCGGCGACCGGCGGGCCGCCGCTTTCCCGCCATTCGAGGTGCAGCCGCTCGCCGTCCGTCGTCCAGGCGATCGCGACCCGGCCGCCGTCCGCCGCGAGAGCGCCGTATTTGGCGGCATTGGTGCCGAGCTCGTGCAGCGCCATCGCCAGCGCGAGCGCGGCCCGCGGCGCGAGGCGGAGCGGCTCGCCGGTCACGTCGAACCGGCTGGACTCGCCGCCGAGATGCTCGAGCGAGTCCTTCGCCACCCGCTCCAGCGAGGCGCCGCCCCAATTTTCCTCGGTGAGCAGATTGTGCGCGGCGGAGAGCGCCATCAGCCGCGCCTCGAACCGCGCCCGCGCCTCGGCGAGCGGCACCTCCCCCTTCAGCGTCTGGAAGGCGATCGCCTGGACGCTGGCCAGCGTGTTCTTCACCCGGTGGTTGAGCTCGTTGATCAGGAGGCGCTGATGCTCCTCGGCGACCTTGCGCTCGTGGATATCCTCGGTGTTGCCGTACCAGAGGATGATCTTCCCGTCCGAGTCGCGGCGGGGGAAGGCGCGCGAGCGCGCCCAGCGATAGCTCCCGTCGCGCCGCTTCACCCTGTGCTCGACGTCGTAGGGCTCGCCGGTGGCGAGGCAGCGGGCCCATTCGCCGAGGGTCACTTCATGGTCGTCCGGGTGCATGCCGTCCTTCCAGCTGCCTTCGAGGCCGCTGGTGCCGGTCCACTCGAACCAGCGCCGCGCCACCCGGTTGAGGCGGCCGTCGGGCAGCGAGGTCCAGGCGACCTGCGGGTTCAATTCGACGGCGTGACGATAATGGTCCTCGCTCTCCCTCAGCGACTGCTCGGCCAGCGCCCGCTCCACCGCCGCCCAGCTGCGCTCGGCGACGTCGCGGACGATCGCCGCGTCCGACCTTTTCCAGCTGCGCGGCTGCGGCTCGTGGACGTAGAGCAGGGCCTTGAGCTCGCCCTCGCGGACCAGCGGCACCGTGATCAGGGCCCGGACGCCGGCCGCTTCCCAGGCGGCGGTGCGGTCGGCGGGGCCGAGCGGCAGCTGGCGTATGTCGGGGATGGCGAGCGGCTGGCCGCCCCGGAAGAAGGCGAGCGCCTCCTCCCCGAAGCCGGCGAGGCGGGTACGCTGGCCGGCGAGGCTGTTGACCGACCCGTCGCGGGTCCAGTCGTGGTGGACGGTCGCGATGCCCTCGGCCTCGTCGACCTCGGCATAGCCGGCCCGGGCGGCTCCGAGATACCGGCCGAGCAGCTCGACCGCGGCCTGCTTGACCTCCTCGGGATCGTGGATCCCGCGCAGCCGGTCGGCGAGCCTGACCTGGAAGGACAGCCGCCGTTCGAGCATCACCGTCTTGGTCACTTCATTGGCCTGATTGAGCACGCCGGCGACGCGGCCGTCCTCGCCCATGACCGGTACGAGATGACAGTTCCAATAGGTCTCTTCCGCGCCGCCGCCGCGGACCAGGTCGAGGGGCTGCTCCGCCAGGAAGGCGCCCTCGCCGCTCGATTCGACCTCGGCCACCAGCGGGCCGAAGAGCGGCCACAGCGAATTGGGCAAGGCCGGCGCCGGGGCGCCCTGCGCCGCCTCTCCGCCGACCAGCCGGGTCCACGCTGCGTTGTGGAGCAGCAGCCGCTCCGGCCCCCAATACAGCGCAGTGGCGAGCGGCGAGCGAAGCGTCAGCTGCGCCGCCCATTCGAGGTGCGGGGGCCACTGGCTGCGCGGCCCGAGGGCGGTCGCGCCCCAGTCCCACTCCGTCGCGACGTTCGCGCCCGGATCGGGGGCCGGCCGGCGCTGGCGCGCGGAAGAGGGCGGAAGCTGGGTCATGCGGCAGATGTGATAGCCGCACTATGGTGCGGCGACAAAGCCTTGAAAATCAACCGCGGCTTGCAGTCAGGCGGTGAGCGCCGCCTGCTTCTCCTCGGCGATTCGGTCGAGCTCCGCCCGGCTCTTCTTCTCGGCAGCCGATTTCAACTGGCCGCAGGCGGCCATGATGTCTCGGCCCCGGGGCCGTCGGATCGGCGCGGAGATGCCGGCCTCGAAGACGATGTCCGAGAAGCGCTTCACGCGCTCCTCGTCCGAACATTCGTAAGCGGCGCCGGGCCACGGGTTGAACGGGATCAGGTTGACCTTGGCCGGCAGCTTGTACTTGCGGATCAGCCGGACCAGCTCGCGGGCGTCCTCGTCGCTGTCGTTCTTGTCCTTGAGCATCACATATTCGAAGGTGATGCGACGGGCATTGTTGGCGCCCGGATAGGCGGCGCAGGCCTCGAGCAATTCCTCGATCCCGTATTTGCGATTGAGCGGCACGATCTCGTCCCGCACCTCCTTGGTCACCGCATGCAGGGACACGGCGAGGTTGACCCCGATCTCCGCGCCCGCCCGCGCCATCATCGGCACGACGCCGGAGGTGGAGAGGGTGATCCGGCGCCGCGAGAGGCCGAGGCCGTCGCCGTCCATGACGATCTTCAGGGCGTCGCGGACATTGTCGAAATTGTAGAGCGGCTCGCCCATCCCCATCATCACGATGTTCGAGAGCATCCGGCCTTCCGGCTGGGACGGCCATTCGCCGAGGGAATCGCGGGCCAGCATTACCTGGCCGACGATCTCGCCGGCGGTGAGGTTGCGAACCAGCCGCATTGTGCCGGTATGGCAAAAACGGCAATTGAGAGTACAACCTACCTGGCTTGAAACGCAGAGCGTCCCGCGATCCGCGTCGGGGATGAACACCATCTCGAAATCGTGGCCGTCGGGAGTCTTCAGAAGCCATTTGCGGGTGCCGTCGGTCGAGACCTGCTCGATCACCACCTCCGGCCGTCCGACGACGAAGCGCTCGGCCAGCCACGCCCGCTGCGGCTTGGCGATATCGCTCATCGCCTCGAACGAGGTGGCGCCGCGATTGTAGATCTGGTGCCAGATCTGCTTGGCGCGAAGCTTCGCCGGCTTCGGCTCGAGCCCGGCTTCCTCGAGCGCGCCGCGGATCGCCTCTCTGGACAGGCCGACCAGATCGACGCGCTCATCCGCCCCCGCGAAATCGGGACGCGGCACGGGAACCGGGTCGATATGACCGGGGATGGACATCGGCGCTGACATGAGACCGCCTATGTAGGCGGAACGCGGCGGAATTTCCACTGCCTAGAGCACCGTCTCCAGGCCCGCTTCGATTTCCACTACGCCGCCCTGCGGCAGACCATAAGCCACGGGCACGCCGCAGACCGTGCGCTGCTCCGCCGCCGTCAGCATCCCCCGCAGCACCCGCGACGACATTCCGTGCATCAGGATCAGCCGATCGTTCGTCTCTGCGGCCGTGTCGTCGATCCAGGCCTGCAGCCGGACGGCCACCTCGCCATAGGATTCCCCGCCGGGCGGACGGACGCAGAACAGCCCCGTCTCGGGGTCGATGATTCGCCCCTGCTCGGCCGCGACGTCGCGATAATAACGCTCGCTCCACGTGCCGATCCCGACCTCCGTGAGCCGGGCATCGGTCCGCGCCTCATGCCAGTCGAGCTCGAGATGCTCGGCGATCACCGCCAGGGTCTGCAGCGCGCGGCCGGTATCCGAAGCCCAGAGGTCGAGCTTCGGCCGTGGCCCCAGCCGCCGCCGCAGCGCTTCGCCCATCGCTTCGGCCTGGGCGAAGCCGGTGCGGGTCAGCGGCGTATGGAGCGCCTCGCCCTGCATCCGCGCTGCGGCGTTGAAGACGGTCTCGCCGTGCCGGGCGACGAACCAGCGCGCCATTTCAGGGCCGGCGCGCGCAGGCGATGGCGGCGGCGTCGATGGCCGTGGCCGCGCCGCGCAGGGGGTAGGAATCGCGCAGCAGAGCGCCATTGCCCGCGCGAGTCTGGATCGTCATCTCGATGCCGGTGCGCATCGCGGCGACGATCTCCGCGTCGGCGGCGGCGTCGGCGGTCCAGGCTCCGGTGCCGCCGCCGCGCAGCTGGAACGTCCGGTCGTCGATCCTGAGCAGCACGGCCGATCCCGCCCGCTTGGGCTGGCGGAACCGGAAATAGGCCTGGCCGCGCAGGCCCCGCTGCGGCCAATATCCGACCGACGCATAGGCCGCGCCGTCGCCGGCCCGGCCCGGCTCCTCGGGCTCGGCGATCGCGTAGCAGCGCTCCGGCGTCCGGAACGCAACCCAGAGGCCGAACACGCCCAGCGACTGCTGCGCGACGGCGGGAGTCGCCGCGGCGAGGAGCAGCAAGGCGAGGCGGCGCGGCGCCAGCATCCGGCTAATCCTGCGGCGGCGGGCGGAACATCACCCGGCTTCGCGCCGGCGATCCGGCGATCATCGACCCGGCTTCCGCCGTCCCGGAGAAGACGCTGCCGGCGGCGACCTTGCTGAAGGCGCCGATGGAGGCGCCGGGCGACACCGTCGCCAGCGTTCCCAGAAAGCAGCCCTCGCCCACCGTCGCGCCGCCGTTCACCTTGGCGCCGGGGCTGAGCACGCTGCCGGTGCCGAGCCGGGCGTCGTGGCCGAGCGAGGATTGCACGTTGAGCGCCGCATGCGCCCCGACCCGGGCGAGCGGGCCGACGAAGGCGAGCGGGCAGACGATCGCGCCGGGCTCGAGGGTGGCGGAGGGCGCGACATAGGCGGCCGGATGGACGAGCGTGTAGAAGCGCGCTTTCCCGAGCCGCCTCGCCACGCTCCAGCGCGCCGCCGCGTCGCCGACCGCGATCAGCAAGGCATCCTCGTCCTGCGCCGCATAGCCGTCGATGCCGCCCAGATGCGCCAGCGGCACCGGGAAATCGGCGAGGCGCGGCGTGCCGTCGTCGATCACGCCCCGGATCCGCAGGTCGGGATCATTCGCCGTCAGGTCGAGGAGATAGGTGATCACTTCCAGCCCGAAGCCGCCGCCGCCGACGATGACGATGTCCGGCATCGTCTAGGGACCGAACTCAATACCGGAGGTGGCCGCCTTCCCCGGACGAACGCGAAGCGGCGGGCTGGCCTTTGCCGCCCGGAGGTCCTCGCGTCGCCGGTCACGATGTATCAACATCGCTCCCTCCTATCTCCTAGCCGGACGACAAAGGCCAGCCCGTCACGGCCGCCTCCGGTATTGAGTTCGGACCCTATACCAGCATGCCCCCGTCGACGCCGATCACCTGGCCGGTGACGTAGCGCGACAAATCGGAGGCGAGGAACAAGGCGACGTCGGCGACGTCCTCGGGCGTGCCGATCCGCCCCATGGCGATGCTGTCGAGGCGCTGCCGATGCGTTTCGGGCGGGATGGCTCGGATCATGTCGGTGTCGATATAGCCGGGCGCGATCGCATTCACACGGATCTGCTTGGGCGCGAGCTCCTTGGCGGCGGCCAGGGTCGCGGCGATGACCGCACCCTTGGACGCGCTGTAGACGAGCTGGCCGACATTGCCGCGGACGCCGATGATCGACGAGATGTTGACGATGCTGCCGCCGGTGCGCTGGATCAGCCGGGCTCCGGCCTGGATGCAGTTCAGGGTCCCCTTGAGGTTGGTGCCGATCGTCTCCTCGAGGTCGGCCGAGCGGATCATCCCGATCAGCCCGTCGCGGAGCACTCCGGCATTGTTGACGAGCACGTCGAGCCGGCCTCGGCTTTTGAACACGCTTTGCATCATCGCTGAGACGGCGGCGGCGTCGGCCACGTCGGCGGCGATGGCCGAGGTTTCGACGCCGAACCGCTCCCCGATCTCCGCCGCCGCCCGTTCGGCGCTCTCGCCGCCGCGGCCGTTGACGACGATCGAGGCCCCGGCCGACGCCAGCCGCTCGGCGATGGCGCGGCCGATGCCCCGGCTGGCGCCGGTGACGAGGGCGACTTTGCCTTTGAGGTCGATGTCCACGCCCAACTCCCTTCTATCGGCCGACCGCCGCCGCCCTCGGCAGGCTGATCCGGCGCGTGAGCAGGTCGAGCAGGTTGATGCCGTCCCAGCTGATCGCGAAATCGGTCGCCTGGCCGATCGGAACGACCCGGTCGAGCGCCCGGTTGGGGAGCCGCTCCAGCAGGTCGGCGAGCGCGTCGTCCCGGATGCCGTGCACCACCAGGGTCTGGTCCTTGTCGTCGAGGAAGGGAAGCAGCTCGTCCAGCCGCTCCAGCCGGTATTCGACGAACAGTCCGAAGCCCGAATGGAGGCTTCGGACTGCGCCGCTCGGGCCGGCGCCGCGGGCGCGGGCGGGCAGCCGCGCATAATCGGTCTCGGCGCGGTCGATGACGCCCTCGGCAGCCATGGTGAACAGGTCGGTGACCCTCGCCATCATCGCCGCCGGCTCGTCCTCGAAGCGCTCGGCGGCGCGCGCGAACAGCGGCCAGAAGCGCGCCTGCGCCGCCTCGACCTCCTCGCCCGAGCCGATCCAGAAGACGATTCGCGGCGAGGAGCAGGCCTGCTGCCCGAACCACATCGTGTCGTTGGCGAAGCGGCGGGCGAGCTCGGCGAGCCTGGCGTCCTCGGCCTCGGCGATCGACTTCGAGTCGAAGGCGGCCATCGAGAAGCGGTCGGCGAAGGCGCCTTCGATCGCGGTCGGCTTCAGGGCTATGCTTCGGATCGCGTTGACCGTGGCGTCGCCGCCCCAGATCAGGCGGAGATCGCACCAGCTTGAAAGGCGCGCGGTGACCGTCTCGTCATGCGGGTAGCTTATCAGAAGGCTGTCCTCGAGCACCTCGCCATGGGCCCCGGCAAGCTGATGGACGAGGCCGAGGAAGGCGTCGCGGGCGGCGCTCGGCTTCTGCGACACCCGCGCCGCGGTGGCGTTGCCGGCGAGCAGCGACAGCATCCATCCGTAGATGAAGAGGACGTCGACATTGGCCGGGGCGATGATGAACACCGATCCGCGCGGCCGCAGCGACTGCGCGCCGGCGGCGGCCAACTGGTCGGTCTTCATCCGTTGCAGGCTGGCCGGGCGGAACCAGTGGGCGAGCGCGGCGAGCTCGGGGAAGTCGCGGCCGACCGCCGACTGGAGCAGCCTCGCCGACACCTCGCCGACGAAGGCGAGCGCCCGCGGATCGAAAGGCGCTCGCCGCGGCAATGCGGCGAGCCGCTCCAGCTCGTCCGGCCATTGCGGCGCCTTGCTGATCGAGAACAGGGTGTCGATCATGGCGCGGGGGTCGCCCGGGTGTCGCTGCAGCCGCGCATCTCGACATTCTTCAGGCGGCCGTGGACCTTGAAGTAGCGGCCGAGGCGGCCGCAGGGACAATCGTCCTCCCCGTAGACCGTCCCCAGATCCTCGGTCAGCAGGCTGTGGCCGGGATAGGAATGGGGCAGGAGGCTCAGCACCTGGACGAGGCCCGTCTCGCCGTAGGGAAGCGGCTCGAGCGTCTTCGGGTCCCGGATCAATATGTCGGAATAAGCCGGCGCATGCAGCCAGCCCTGCTCGCATTCGAAATAGATCGAGCCGACCTGCTCGACCATGCCGTAATAATTGTGGACCCGCTCGATCCCGAAGGTCTCGGCGAGCGCCGCCTTGAAGGCCGCCTCCGACACCCGCCGTTCCTCGAGCCTCTTCCAGCCGCCGCCATGGACGAGGGCGCTGCCGGCCGGGAAGCGGATCGAGACTCCGTCCGCCTTGGCCGCCTCGACGAAATGCTGCCAGACGATGAAGGTGAAGCCGAACAGCAGCATCGGCGTGTCGCCCTGCCGGTCGAGATAGGCCCGGAGGGCCTCCCAGTCCGGGCGCAGCGCCGCGTCGAGCAGGTAGAAATGATCGCGGCCGAGGGTCGAGAAGCCGAGGATGCCGGCGGCGCGGGCGTTGAACCGGCTGCGGTCCTGGAGGAAGCTGTTGTCGTCGACGATCACCATCGGCCGCCGGGCCTTGCCGAGGAACTCGCCGGCGATCCGCACCAGCGCCTTGGTCTGGGCGTTCGCCGTTTCCCGGTCGAGCAGGATGCGCGAGGGCAACTGCCCGCTCGTCCCGCTCGAGGTGAGCGTCCGCACGATCCGGTCGCGCGGGACGCTGGCCAGTTCGAGCCGCTTGAAGATCTGCACCGGCAGCCACGGCACCTCGTCCAGCGAGCGAGCGGGGCGGCCCGCCGGAAACATCGCCTCGACCATTCGGCGATAGGGTTCCGACCCCTGCTCGTGGTGGCGCGACAAAGCGTTGAGGCCGTCGAGCAGCTCGACGGCCTTGCGGGCGCTCGGGACCGAGAAGGGGCGCTGCTCGAGCGCGGCGGCGGCATCGGTCACGAGGACTCCCGGTTTTTCGAGCGGAGGGCCAGCGACCGATAGTCGATTTTGCCGTTGCTGGTCAGCGGGAAAGTGGCGATCCGCACCGGCCGCGCGAAGCCCGGGAAGATGTCGAACGT
>JAXDPG010000420.1:0-6008 GCA_034668485.1 Sphingomonadales bacterium | reverse complement strand
CACCGCCACCGCCACCGCCGCCGCCGCCGCCCCCGCCGGTCTTGCCCGGCACGGTGCAGGCGGCACCTTCGGGCGCGTCGGGCTTCGACTGCGACGCCAAGCTGACGGCGGACAGCGCGGGCGCATTCGCGGCCGCCGGCTTCGAGTTCGCGATCCGCTACCTGACGCGCGACGCGCCCGAGGCCGAGTCCGATCTGACGACGGAAGAGGCGCTGGACATACTCGGGGCCGGGCTGGCGCTGATGGCGGTCCAGCATGTCGCGCCGTCGGGCTGGGTACCGAGCGCCGGGCTGGGCACAGAGCAAGGCGGTTATGCGGCGGCCAACGCCATGCTGGTCGGGCTGCCGCCGGGCGTAAGCCTCTGGCTGGACTTGGAAGGCGTCGCGGCGGGCACGCCGGCAAGCGAAGTCACCGCTTATTGCAACGCCTGGTACGCGCCGGTGGCGGAGGCGGGCTATGTGCCGGGCCTCTATGTCGGCAGCGGCGACATCCTCGACAGTGCCGGGCTGGCGGAGACGTCTTTCGACCTGTTCTGGCAATCGGGCAGCGACGTGCCCGTCCCGCCGCAGGGTTATTGCATGGTCCAGTCGATCGACAGCTGCAGCCTCGACGGCGTCGATTATGACGGCGACGCGGTCCAGGCCGACGAGGCGGGGAACCTGCCTTTCTGGCTGGCGCCGGTACTCGCGCCTCCGCCGCCTCCGCCGGTGCCGCCTCCGCCGCCTCCGGTGCCTCCGCCGCCTCCGCCTCCGCCGCCTCCGGTGCCTCCGCCACCACCGCCGCCGGTGCCGCCGCCCCCTCCGACGCTGCCCGGTACGGTGAAGCAGGCTCCGGCAGGGGCGGTGGGCTTCGACACCGAAACCGTGCTGACCGCCGCCACCGCGAGCGCTTTCGTGCGCTTCGCCTTCGCGATCCGCTACCTAACGCTAGACGCGCCCGAGGCGGACACCGACCTGACTTGGGAGGAAGCGCTGGACATTCTCGGAGCGGGGCTGGCGCTGATGGCGATCCAGCATGCCGCGCCGCCGGGCTGGAAGCCGAGCGCTGCGCTGGGCACCGAATATGGCGGCTGGGCGGCCGCCAACGCCCAGCTCGTCGGCCTGCCGCGGGGCGTAACTATCTGGCTCAACCTGACAGACATCGCGATCGGCACGTCGGACGACGACCTCGTCGCCTATTGCAACGCTTGGCACGCGCCGGTGGCGGCGGCGGGCTATACGCCCGGCCTCTATGTCGGCGCGGGCGCCCCCACCGACACGATGTGGCTGGTGCAGGTGCCGTTCCACCTATTCTGGCAATCGAGCACAAATTCGCCCGTCCCGTGGCAGGGTTATTGCATGTCACAAGGGCTCGATGGCTGGGGGTACGAGGGTGTCGTTTATAATTCCGACATTGTGACCGAGGTGAAGAACGCGCCCTTCTGGCTGGCGCCGGCGACGCCGGGTCAGCCGTGAAGCGGCCGGGCGGGCGGGCTATTCGACCGTGACGTTCTTCGCGAGGTTGCGCGGCGAGTCGACGTCGGTGCCTTTCACGACCGCCACGTGACAGGCGAGGAGCTGGACCGAGCCGGCTTCCCGGCAGCGCAGCGGCAGGCCGTCGGCCGTCTACTCCTTCTCATCATCGCGGTCCTCGTCGCTTTCCTCGTCGAGATCGACATCCTCGTTCAGCGTGTCCTCGATCATGGTGGCGAGCTGGTTGACGACCTCGTTGTACAAGGTCTTCTTCAGATCCGGATTGGCGCCCTGCACCGCGATCTCTTCGGCGCCGAACGCCGATTCGCAGCTCCATCGACCGCCCCCTTCCAGCGTCGCCGTCATGGTGAAGCCCTGCTGGTTCCTGCCGTTATGCTTGTTCCAGATGGCGTGGCCGGTCACCACCACCTCTTCCTCTCCGACGGTCGGCTGGAAGACGTGGACGTGGACGTTATTCGTCTCATCGTCCTCCTTACCCTCTTCGTTGGCGCTGATGAACTCGCCGTCGCTCCACACACGCAGGCCGTAGGCACCCGAGGCGACCTGCCCAAGCTTCGCCCGGGTGAAATCGTTGCCGTCCAGGACACGCTGGACGACGGCCCGTTGCGCCACCGCCAGCGGGTCGCCCTGAAGCTGGGCGACGCCCGCCAGCGCCCGAGCGCCCATCGCGTCGGCCTCGCGCTCGAGCCCTTTATCGTCGTTGACCGAAACGCCGCTGCGCAGCTGCCGCGTCGGCGGGACTCGGCCCTGGGCCTGCTGGACGACGTGCCAGGCTTCGTGCGGCAAGTGCCGCTCCTGGCCGGGCGCGAGATGGATGTCGGTCCCCTGTGCGAAAGCGTGCGCTTGGAGCTCGGCCGGCCGGCCCGAATTGTAATGGACGGTGACGTCGTCCATCGACAGGCCCGAAGCCGCCTCGATGCCGGTCTTGAGCCGGTCGGGCATGCCGGTGCGGTTCGGCGCCATGGCGGCCTGCAGCACGCCGAGCGCCTGGACCCGCGGCGCGCTGTTGAGCTCGGCGGCGAGCTGGACGAGCGGCACCGACCGGATCCCGACGGCCCGCGCGCCCGGCGCTTCGCGTTCCATCGCCGGCGCGGGGCGGCGCTGCGTGTCCTGTTCGCTGGCCATGGTCACACTCCGCTCCGCCCGGGTCGATCCCGGCGAAGCTAGTACGATCCCGGCCGGTTGGGGACCGCTATCTGGCCGACGGCGCAGGGGATCGCACCGAATCGGATCGATCGCGGCAACGCCGCCGCAACCGGCTCACTCTCATTCACACTCGCCCGACCCAGTCGTCCCGGGATCGCCCGTCACCACCCTTCCCTGGAAGGTCGCCGACGGCGCTTCATTCCAGATTCTCGCCGACGACAGGCCGAACGGGTCGACCTATGCGCGGCCCGTGCCGTTAACCAGGCAAGCGCCTCAGGGCAGGCAAAAAAACTAAACTATTTCACCATTTGTCCGATCAGTAGGACAGCAGGGGCTGTCTTCGGCCTCTCGCTGCGCGGGAGGGGCAGATGGTCGCGATTTTCTCTGGCAACGGCCTGGGGTACCAGCGGAGCTCGGCATCGGTGCTCGGATCGAACGGCCTGCTCGGAGAGGCCGGGTTCGGACGCGGCGGCGACAGCGTCATGGTCAACGCCGCCACCGGCAACCTGATCGTCAGCCGCCGGGACGAGTTCCTGGTCGGCCGCGGGCCGGACGCCGGCTACGCCCAGACCTACAACAGCCAAAGCGACCCCAATTATTCCTGGAGCCAGAGCTTCTATCACCAGCTGGCCAACATCCCCGCCACCCCCAACGTGGCCGGAAGCACCATCGTGCGCGGCGACGGCGACGGCCGAAGCACCACCTACACCTTCGACGCCGCCCGGGGCGCCTATCTGAGCACCGAGGGCGGCGGCGCCCATGACGAGCTGCGCTACTCCGGCGGCGCCTGGACCTGGACCGACGGCGACAGCCGCACGACCGAGACCTACGTCGCTTTGTCCGGTGTGCCGGGCTATCTGTTTCTCGCCAGCGTCGCCGACTCTGACGGCAATTCCCAAACCTATAGCTGGAACGCCAACGGCACGCTTTCGCGAATCACCAACGCCAATGGCGACTACGTCCAGTTCACGCTCGGCACGAACGGCCTGCCGACCCAGATCACCACCTACAATTCGGCCGGCGCCGCCTTGCTGACCCGCACCCGCTACGTCTGGGATGCGCTTCGCCGCCTGACCAGCGTCACCGTCGACCTGACGCCCGGCGACCATGCCGTCGCCGACGGCAACAGCTACACCACCACCTACAGCTATGACGGGACGTCCTCGCGCATCGCCTCGATCACCCAGACCGACGGCTCGCGGCTCGACATCGCCTACACCCTGTCGGGCTCCGACTATCGGGTGACGAAGCTGACCCAGACCGTCTCCGGCGCCGTCACCCGCGTGACCGGCCTCTATTACGACCTGGGCAGCCGGACGACGTCGATCACCGACGCGCTCGGCGCAGTCACCGCGCTCCGCTACGACGCGTCGGGCAACCTCACCCAGATCGTCTCGCCCGTCCCGGCGGCGGGCGCCTCGGCGCCGACGACGAGCTTCGCCTACAATTCGAACGGCGACGTCGCCTCGGTCACCGCCGGCGGCCGAACGACCGCCTTCAGCTACGACGCCAACGGCAACATGATCCTCAGCCGGGACGGCGCCGGCAACACGGTCACCCGGACCTACGGCTCGAGGAACGAGCTTCTGACCTCGACCGAATATCTGGTCGCCGATCCGGACGGCGCCGGCGCCGGCGCGGCCTCCTCGCCGCTCACCACCCGCTACAGCTATGATGTCGAGAACCATCTCCGCTTCACGGTCAGCGGCCAGGGGCGCGTCACCGAATATAAATATGACGTCTACGGCAATCCGATCTCGACCCTGCGCTACACCGCCAATCTCTACGACACGTCGGCGCTCGCCGCCTCGACCAGCATCGCGGAGGGCACCCTCGCCGCCTGGGCGGGCGCCGTCGCCGACAAGACGACGATCGAGCGCACCGACACGGCCTACGACTTCCGCGGCAATGTCAGCAATGTCACCACCTATTCGAAGTCGCTCTCCGACGGCAGCGGCGACCTTAGCTCGACCTATACGCGCACCACCTTCGTCTACGACGCATCCGGGAATTTGCTCAGCCGCCAGAGGACCGGGCAGACCGGCCTCGACTCGTTCGTCTTCGACGGCCTCAACCGGGTTGTCAGCTCGACCGACGCGGCCGGCGCCACCACGAGCATCACCTATAACGACGCGGCAACCACCACCAGCGTCACCCTCGCCGGGGGAACGACCCGGGTCTCGGTCTACGACAAGGCGGGCGAGCTGATCAGCCTCACCGAGACCGGCGCCGACACCGTCCAGGCGGTCACCAACCGCGCCTATGATGCGCTCGGCCGCCTGCGGATGGAGACCGACCCCAGCGGCCGCTCGACCTATTATTTCTACGACAGCGCCAGCCGCAAGGTCGCCGACATCGGCGCCGACGGCGCCATGACCGAATATAGCTACGATAACGGCAACCGGCTGACGAGGTCGATCTCCTATCTCAACCGCCTCAGCACCAGCCAGATCGCCTTGCTGAGCAACTTCAGCGCCGGCGGCGGCGGCGGAGCGAATGCGGGCGGCGTCAGCACGCCGACCGGAGCCAGCCTGATCTCGAACGGAAGCTTCGAGACTTCGGGAAGCTATACGGCGACCTTGACCGGGCGCTCCGACACCGACCTGCCCGGCTGGACCAAGGCCAATGCCGAGACCTTCGAGCAGGTGTCGTCGGGCCAGATGGGGGTGACCGCGAGCGACGGCGCCTTCTGGCTCGACCTCGAATCGATCGCCAGGACCGGGGTCATCGCGGTCGGCTCCAACCTCCTCGTCAATGGCGGCTTCGAGACGTCGGGGGCGTTCACCGCGACCTCGACCGGGCGTTCCAACACCAACCTGCCGGGCTGGACCAAGACCAATGCGGAGGCGTTCGAGCAGGTCGCCTCGGGCCAGCTGGGCGTGACCGGCACCGAAGGCGCCTATTGGCTCGACATGGATTCGGTGCCGACGCCCGGCCCGCAGGCGGTCGGCCCGAACCTGCTCGTCAACGGCAGCTTCGAGACGTCGGGAGCCTATATCCAGATCGGGACCGGGCGGGCGAACTCGACGCTTCCGGGCTGGACCAAGGCCAATCCCCAGGCCTTCGAGCAGGTCGACGGCGACGCCTCGACGATCGCCGCCTCCGACGGCGCCTACTGGCTCGACATGGATTCGGTGCCGAGCACGGCCGGCATGGTCCCGGGCGCCAATTTGATCGTCAACGGCAGCTTCGAGGATTCGGCGACCAGCTACACGGCGACCGCCACCGGCCGTTACAACGATCCGACCCTCAACATTCCCGGCTGGGTCAAGAGCAACGCCCAAGGCTTCGAGCAGATGGATTCGGGCGCGAACGGGGTCGCCGCCAGCGACGGCGACTTCTACCTCGACATGGAGGCGAACAGCGGCGCCGAGAGCCGGAGCGGCACGT